>JBKHJK010000500.1:0-3060 GCA_046538215.1 Armatimonadota bacterium | reverse complement strand
ACGGATCAGATCCGCAAGCTGCTGCGGCTGGATTGGTGCAGTCTCGGGGGTGTCACCCGTTTCGTTGAGCATGCGGCTGAAATCCCCCATCACCCAGTTGCTGACAGCCTTCGGGTTTTTGCAGGCGCCTGCAGCGGCTTCGAAAAAATCCGCCATCTCCCTGTCTTCGGTCAACACGCCCGCATCGTATTCCGGCAGGTCAAATTCATCAATGAAACGCTGCTGTCTTTGGCGGGGGAGCTCCGGCAGATCGGCGCGAATCTCCTCCACCCACGCCCCGTCCGGCTGCAGGGGGACGAGATCCGGCTCCGGAAAGTACATATAGTCCTCAGCGCTCTCCTTCGTCCGCATCACCGTGGTTTTCCCTTCGGTCTCATTCCACCGGCGCGTCTCCTGCTGCATCGCACTGTCGTTTTCAACGCACCACCGCTGGCGGTCTATCTCATATCTCACTGCCTGGTACACGGCCTTGAAGGAGGCGAGGTTTTTGATCTCGACCTTCGGTGTGGCCAGATCATGCTCTTCATCAACCAGGTTCACGGTGGGCTCACACCGCATCGCGCCCTCCTCCATGTTCGCGGTGGACACGCCGAGGTAGCGCAGGATCCGGCGGAGCTGTACAAGATACTCCCGGACCTGTTCGGCGGAGGTGAAGTCGGGCTCGGTGACGATCTCCATCAGCGGCACGCCACTGCGGTTGTATTCCACGAGACTGCGGCCGTCCGGAAGATGGACGTTTTTACCGGTGTCTTCTTCGAGGTGCGCCCGGCGGATGCGGATGCTGAACGGCTCGCCGTCGGCCTGAAGATCCATGTCCCCACCGAAAGTCAGCGGCTCATCGTACTGGCTTATCTGAAAGTTCTTTGCCAGGTCAGGATAGAAGTAGTTCTTGCGATAAAAGCGGCAGTAGTCGGCGACGCTGCAGCCGAGGGCGAGGCCGGTGCGGATCACGAACTCCACGGCCCGCCTGTTGGGAACCGGAAGCGACCCCGGCATGCCGGTACACACGGGACAGCAGTTGGAATTGGGATCTGCGCCGAATTCTGCGGCACAGCTACAAAACATCTTCGCATCGGTCAGAAGCTGGGCGTGGACCTCCAGCCCCACCATCGGGCGGTACGCCATCGGGATCACTCCAGGACAGTCGTAAACACAGCCGACGCAGGCGCAACAGGCCAACGGCGCAGGCGCATCAAATGCCGGATTCTGAAAGGAAACGACAGATGAATTTTACCAGTCTCGCGAGGCAACCGCAAGATACTCCCCACACCTCGCACCATCCAAGACATCAATACCCCATCGTCGGCGATGTCCCCCGTCTTCACCGCAGCCGGTGGGGTTTTTTGGCCCGGTGCCTGATTTGCTCTCAACAAACATTTATTGTGCCACACTGTACCAGACACCGGCAGCGCCAGCTTGAGCATTGTATGATTTGTTGTTGAAGAAAGCTTGAGCGGATACCCTTGACGTATCAATGTTCGTTGACCTAAAGTTTCATTGAGAAAAAGCGAATTCCCCTCCCGGCTATTTCGCCTCCCCCGTCATTTCATCTCGGCTGTGCAATTCAGCACATACGTTCAGGCGGTCTGGCAATTCACACCCGGGTCTGGCGCCGTCAGACAGGTCAATGGCATTGGCGGCACAGTCAGTCCGAAAGTCCGAAGTGGGGTGAACAGAGATGAAGAATAATTTACTGATACTTGCGGCAGGAATTGTGTTTGTCTGTCTTCTCGCGGGATGTGGGCCGGCGACGGTGCAGGACACCTACTCCCCTGACAGCTGGCAGCGCACCATCCGTACTCCTCAGACATCACCGCGCGTAATTGTTGACATCAAACCATCCAGCAACCCAAACACCATAAACTTGCGCTCGCAGGGGATCGTGGAGGTCGCTGTGCTGAGCATGCCGCACTTTGATGCACACGACATCATCCCGCAGTCGGTAAAGCTTGCGGGGGCCTCACCCGTTGACTGGTCATACGAGGATGTCGGTGTATCACCTGCCACGTCAGGAGGAGAAACACATTCTCCCGACGGCACCGACGATCTGCTGGTGAGGTTCAGAGCATCTGACCTGCAGTTGGACGAGGATGCGCAGTTCGCATCCCTCAACGGGGTTTACAAACCGAACGGGTACTACGTCTCCTTCGAGGCCAAAGACGCGGTGCAAATTGTTGGTTCGGGGCCGAGAAGACCTCGTTGATGTGAGGGCAATCCTGGCCGCTGTTCGTTCCGAGTTGGCACAAACTCACCAGGCGGGCCGAAGCACCCACCCGGGTTTATGGCACAGGGCTGTGTATCTGGCGGGTTGCAGAAAACGGGTACCGGCGCGGCAACGCCGGTACCCGCATCGTTTCAGGCAGTGTTAAAACAGCGGGTACACATCCGGGCGGTCTTCCTTGCGGTAGTTCCACGGCTCGTTCCAGTAGTAGTCGGGATAGGGCCAGGTGTTGAGTGTGGTCGCCTTGACTGCCTTGACATGTCCGTCAACGAAGGCGCAGCTTACCAGGCCGCTTTTGGTCAGGTCTTCGGTGTCTCCGAAGTGGCGGCCGGCGGCTCGGCCTCTGTTGGCGTAGTACCAGCCACGAGTGGTTTTGTACCGGGTTTCGCACATCATGAGCTGTTTGACCGGGTTTGCGAAATCACTCATTCTCCCCGGCCGGCGCTGGCTGTTGCCGGGATCGTAATCATAACTGGGATCGCCGCCGATGGCATAGCGCAGAAGCCCGTAATTGATGTAGGCCGTGTTGGGCACAGTCCCGGGCCATGACGGACACACCCAGATGGCGCTGGTATCGCGAACGCTGTCCTGCTGGGTGCTGATATAGGGTGATACGTAGTAGCTCCACATCTTGGCGTAGTTGTACGGCTTGGGATAAAGAATCGGGAACGTTTCGTCGTGGTCGTCCGCATACATCAGTGTCGCCAGCGCAATTTGCTTCACGTTGCTGATACAGGACGTCTGCCGGGCCTTCTCCCGCGCCCGGGCAAAGACGGGGAAGAGGATCGCCGCCAGGATGGCGATGATCGCGATGACCACCAGCAATTCGATGAGTGTGA
>JBKHJK010000009.1:0-14135 GCA_046538215.1 Armatimonadota bacterium | reverse complement strand
TACTATTGCTCGTAATATTGAGAGTTTTGCCCTTTTTCAGCAGTTAGATGATGGCGATCACAACGAGCAGCTCGATGAGTGTAAAACCGCGTGTCTTCGTCATACCTACGTACCTCCACATGCGATTTAGAAATCGCTCACATGTGTATATTGGACACCGGCTTCGGAACTTCCTGCTACAATCCTGTTGTTTCGCGCAATTATGGACAATATACATGGCCGGGGGGCGCTCAGGAGACCTTAGAGAGCTATGATCCAACGATACACCCCCGGCCGGAATGGCCGGAGGCGCATAGACACCGGGGGTTTGGGCACCCGATACGTGAAGGCCGGTTCGTGCCGTCGTTTCAGTCCCGCTTGGCGTAATAATAGTCGTCGAGCGTGGAGTTGTCGGGCGGGAAGTTGCCCTCACCCAGCCACTTTGCATGGCCGTCGCAGAAAGAATAGTTGCAGCCGTCGTTGTGGCGGCTGAAGGTGAAGCGCTTGGCGAGCTTCGGCGTATTCATGTGGCTGGGCATATATAGGAAGTAGTAGTTGTTTTGGCTCTCACCGGCCATGATGGTCTGCGCTGGCTCATCAATTTCGGCGAGAGTCGTGGCCATTTCATCCTGGCCCCAGTCTGAAATGCCCAGATAGTAGCCGTTGTAGGCGTAGCTGATACTTGCTCCGGAGTCGCTGGGGCACACCTGCACCTGGGTGTTTTTGATATACGGCTGCAGGACCATATACCAGAGACGCTCTCGGTCCCAGTAGTAGTCGCCATTCGTCCACACCCTGGGGCAGTACGCAGGGATATGCTCGTCGTAATCCTGAACATACATCGCCCACGCCAGCGCGAACTGCTTCTGGTTCGACAAACAGGAGCTCTGCCGGGCCTTCTCCCGTGCCCGTGCGAATACTGGAAAGAGGATCGCCGCCAGGATGGCGATGATCGCAATGACCACCAGCAGCTCAATGAGAGTAAAGCCGCGTGTCTTTCTCATGCTCAACCACCTCCGCGTTTTTGTGTACACCCTCTTAATGCTGCTCTTTCGCGCATGTCACCTCTGACTCCTGCCGCAATTTTGCCACTCGCTGTTGTCACGCAAAACCCGGGGCGTTGAACACTCCCGCGGCAGGAACAATCTGTAACACCACAGGAGCCTGAAAGCCACGACGGAGGTGGGCGCATGATTGACGACTACAGCTTCGGTCAGATCGTCATTGATGGGCACAAATACACCGATGATGTGATCATCTACCCCGGGCGGGTGGATGACAGTTGGTGGCGCGAGGAGGGGCACCGGCTGAAGGTCGCCGACATCGAGACGATTATCGAGGCCGACCCGGAGGTACTCGTCGTGGGCACCGGCGCCTACGGGCGAGTCGCCATCGAGCCGGCGGTCAAACAGCGGCTGGAGGACAGGGGCATCGAGCTTCTGTCCGCACCAACCGAAGAGGCCTGCAAAAAATATAACGATATCTGCGATGACAAAAAGGTGGTCGCCGCCCTGCACCTGACGTGCTGAGAGGCCGATGATCGCCCGCACGCAGCTTCTGTTGTTGTGATGAAACGAAGAAGCCGAACGTCCGTGGGCCGGTTTCGGTTCACATACACCGCGATGTGCCCCCTCAACTCAGCCCCTCCGAACGACCACGACCTTCTATGCCCGTTGTTGCCTTTCGGAGGCGCCGGATGCCGACTGTCGTTTGTCAAATCCGGCCCACCTTTTACCCGCATGTTCGGGCGAGCCAGCACAGTGCGCTGGCTTTTGGAGTTTGCCTGCAAACTCCCAGGGCTGGTTGCCGTTTACCAGCCCCCTAATCCGGCCCGGGTGAACCAACCTCTCTTTTTCGTATTAGGTCCCTTCGGAGGGACCGGCATACGCCATAAACACTGGCCTCTGCACCCGGGCATGACAACACCACAAGAGGAAACGGGGCTGACGGAAGCGAAGACTTACACGTCAATCAATCAACCCCCGGACAGGTGATAGGCCATGCCCCAGGTGCCCGCGTATCTCAAAGACTATGCCGATATTTATGAGGATGATCCCCGAAAGGCCGCGAAGCAGTGGTTTGGTGACGCCCGATACGGCCTCTTTCTGCATTATGGACTGTATTCACTGCTGAAGCGCCACGAGTGGGTGCAGTACCGCGAGAAGATATATGTCGAGGAGTACGCGAAGCTGAAGGATGATTTCACCGCCGAGCATTTCGACGCCCGCCACATCTGCGAGATGGCCTGCGACGCGGGGATGACGTACGTCAATATCACCACCCGCCACCACGACAGCTTTTCGCTTTTTGAGACGGCGGAGAACGATTTTCACAGCGCCGCCGCCCCCTGTGGCCGGGATCTCATCGGCGAGCTGGCAGAGGCGTGTGACGAATACGGCCTGGGGCTGTGTCTGTACTACTCCCACGGGCGCGACTGGCGGCATCCCCACGCACCGAATAATGACGAATACCCCCGCTCCGCCCGGCCGGACTACGACCCGCCGGAGCCGACCTACGCGTACGGCGACGAGCACGATCTGAGTCTCTACGTGCAGTTCATGTGGAACCAGATCACCGAGCTTCTGAGCAATTACGGCCCCGTCGCGGCAATATGGCTGGACGGCATCGTCACCCCGCAGTCGGGCGACCTGGAGCCGTTTGAGATCCAGAAGCTCTACGACCACATCCACTCCCTGCAGCCGCAGGTGCTGGTGTCATACAAGCAGGGGATGCTGGGGACCGAGGACTTCTTCGCCCCCGAGCACAATCCGGCCGAGGATCGCCACGGCGAGCTGATGGAAATCTGCACCACCATGTGTCCCAAATCGTGGGGCTATTACGAGGACCGCGCCGGCACCCACATGGGCGCCGAGCAGGTGTGGGAGCAGCTACAGTACGCAGGCTCGAATGACTGCAACCTGCTTTTGAACACCGGCCCGCTACCCGACGGTTCCATTGACCCCGAGGACGAGCCGGTGCTGCGAGAGGTCGGACAGCGCCTGCGGGAAGAAGGCTTTCCGGAGTAGTCACAGCCCGCGTCTGCTTGAAAAACCGCGGCTGGTATGCGTGTAACTGTACGGCGGGGACTCCGTGCCCCGCCGTGAGTTTCTGGCGATGAAAGTATTCGCCAGTCTCAGTCTGTCATCACAGAGGGAGGGGGTTTGTGTGGAACAGTATGTGGACGTAATGCCGAGTGCTGTGGGTGTCTTGGGCACCGTTTTGTTCGTGCTGCTGGGTATCTGGAGCCTGGTGTGGAAGGGGATCGGGCTGTGGAAGGCGGCGCGGCGTGACCGGCTGTGGTGGTATGTCGCGATGCTGGTTTTGAATACAGCGGGGATTTTGCCGATTATCTATATCTTCGCCGTCGCCCCCAACCAGCCCGAAATCGGCAGCGAGATAGCAGCCCCGGAGACGACCCCCGGGCAGTAAGAGAGCGAATAAGGCCAGCGGTGTGCGATCCCGCCGCTGAAAGAGAGTGGGGACGGGTTTGTCACTCAACCTCACCGGCAGCGAGACGCCTCGGAGCAAAGCGATTCACGACGGGCCGGCCTTGCGCGCTGACACACAACATCAGCCCGCTGCGACACGGCCCATCCACCGGCATACAGAACAACCAATGGCCCCTTTGATCGCCTCGTCGTGAGTCTTTTGACGGAATCGGGAGGGTGATGAAGACGATTCACCGCAGGTGGATTGTGCCACGACCGCGCGCAGGGATGCATTTCAATGCAGGATCATATACAATAAGGGAGCACTTTAGGCTAAGTGTTTTTTCAGCGGGAGTGGCTCAGTGACGCAGGACAAAATTTCCAGGCTTGCAGATATGATGTGTGACGCAACCGTCTATGCGCTGACGGGTGCGGGCATCTCCACCGAAAGCGGCATCCCCGATTTCCGCAGCCCTGGCGGCCTGTGGGAGCAGGTTGATCCGATGGAGTATCTATCGCGGGAGGCCCTTCAGGAGCGCCCGCGGAAGTTCTGGGGCTTTTTGCGCGAAACCGTCCGGCCCATTTCTGACGCCGAGCCCAACGACGGTCACCGCGCGCTGGCCGAGATGGAAAAGCTGGGACATATCAAGGGCGTCATCACCCAGAATATTGACAACCTCCACCAGCAGGCCGGGTCGCGAAACGTGCTGGAGGTCCACGGCCACCTGCGCACCACACACTGCACGAGATGTGATGCGATCATGCCGCTGGAGGAAGCTTTTGGCAAGCTCCATGGTCAAAACTTGCCCACATGCGAGGAGTGCGGCGGAGATCTGCGGCCCGATGTGGTCCTTTTCGGAGACCAGATGGCCCCGGATTTTCAGAGCGCCATTGACGCGGTCATGCAAAGCGACATGGTGATCTCTGTCGGCTCCAGCCTCAGCGTCTCCCCGGCGAATATGCTGGCGGTCAACGCCCCGCGCCTGGCGATCATCAACCGCACCGCCACCGCGTGTGACTCCGTGGCCGATATGGTTCTCCGCAGCAGCGCCGGAGCAATGCTGCAGGCGGTCCTGCAGGAGCTACGAAACCGCTGACCTCGCCCCAAATGCACTCCCCTGCGTCTGCCGAGCATCCTCACACAGGCGTAATCGTTGTCCAGGGTTCCAGGAAGGGCACAAAAGCCGGCAGTGGATCCGATGTTAACATGTGCGACGTATGCACCAATAGGGGCCTGAATCGCCGTCCCTGAGCCAACCCAAACACGGCAGACAGCGCAAAAAAGAACAAAAGCTTGCGCCCACCCCTTGGCTGGCCGTTATAGGGGCCCGTCGCAGTGAACTGACGCCGTCTGTCAGCTCGCAAGGCTGGCCCAGGCACCATCGTCACGCTAAACATGTAGTGTGATTTTTACAAAACTCCAAAGACCCCAGCCACCGATGCTTTTGGCGGTTGATCCAGGCTCCCCAACATCCTCATCTCTTCCTCCTCGTCATCACTCCAGGCACATACCACAGGGCCTTTGAGGTGTGCGTCGCCCAAAATACGGTCTCTTCAGGCGTCCGGTTCGCCGACGATCGGATCGCCTTCATACACCGGCCTGCCGTCGGGGAACTGCTCCTTGGACCACTTGGCATGCCCGTCGCCATACACGCCGTTCCAGCCTCCGTTATGGCGCGTGCCGTGCCCCATGTAATGGTCGGGGTCGTCGCCGCAGCGGATCCGGAAGTAGTTGTTCAGCCCGTCCATCACCATCACCCACGCAGCCGGACGCTTGATTTTGGCGATGCGCAGGCCGCTGGCGTCGGTGTTATAGGTGTATTCGACGGTGGGATATGCGTCCAAAAACCAGTGGCCTGCCGGGAGCACACTTGTGCTTCTCTCCCCGCCGGACTGCACGTAGTTGTATCCGGCGCTGGGGCAGTCGAGGATCTGCCGGTTCTTCATATACGGCTCGATCTCCATGAACCAGTAAACGTATCCGCCCCATTCCGCGAGGACGGTCGGACTGCGGTAACCGCCACTGCGGGGAAGGGTTTCGTCATAGTCCTGGGCGTACATCAACAGGCTGAGCCCGATTTGCTTGGTATTGCTCAAACACGAACTCTGCCGGGCCTTTTCCCGTGCCCGCGCAAAGACAGGAAATAAAATCGCTGCCAGTATCGCAATGATTGCGATAACCACCAGCAGTTCAATAAGTGTAAAGCCCCTACGCATTACGCCACTTCCCTTCATCCTCGTAATGGTACGTCTCTTGCGTTATTGTACCCTGCCAGTGAGCGAATACGCAACGAATTTTCGGTCACGAACCCGGCGCGAGGGGTATTTTTTTCATGAACTGCCGGTATATTCAAGCACAAAACCCCCCGCCCGGTTGGATACCGGACGGAGGGTCAGAGGTGTGTTTCGTGCGCTGAACAGTGCCGACTGCCGGCAGGGATCGCGGCAAATCGGCGAGCCTTCAGCGACGACAGTTCCATCTGCGGTGCAGGTCTTCAGCCCTGCGGATTCCCATAGATGGGGGCGCTTTCGTCAATCGTCTCTCCGTCTTCGATGTAGAACTTCAACCACTTTGCATGCCCGTCCGCAAAGCCGCAGTTGGAACCGTCGTTGTGACGGGTCATGTGCCACTGATAATGGTTGGTGCCACTCTGGTTGGGGCCATACAGCCGCCAGTAGTTGTTGAAGCCGTCTGCAAGCACACCGAGCTTGGCGGGATGCTCGAAGGTGGCGATGCGGTCCCCGGGCACCTGGTTGTTGATGCCATAATTCACACCATCGGGGAAATCCGGATGCTGAATGGTGCGGCCACCAGCGCGGACGCCCGTGTTGCTGTAACTGGGGCAACTGTAGATCTGTGCATTCTTCACATACGGATAGATGCGCTCGAACCAGAACAGCTGGTTGGGATCATCGAGCACATCCTGCGCATCAGTGTACCCCACATACCGGGGCATCCGCTCGTCGTAGTCCTGGACATACATGTGTATGCCCACCATCAACTGCTTGACGTTACTCAGACACGAACTCTGCCGGGCCTTCTCCCGCGCCCGTGCGAACACAGGAAATAGGATCGCTGCCAGTATCGCAATGATCGCGATGACCACCAGCAACTCGATAAGTGTAAAACCTCTGTTCCTCATCTGTAACCTCTCCTCCACATTTGTCGTTAAGCCCTCAAAAGAAGATTCGCCACACACCGGGTGATTTCCTGCATCCAGAGGATATCTTTTTGCGAAATTCGTTCATGGCGGGGTTTGAACGCCGCTGCGTGAAGGCCTGATTGGGACAAATGAGGAAGGAAATTGCCGGTGTGGTGTGTGTTGACTGCGGTGGGGGTTTGTGGAGAGAGTGGGATAGGCGGAGCAGGGTTGATATGTCCTGCGGAGACGCTAAACAGGTATGCTGCGGGAGGATTTGAGCGCCCGGCACCGGAATACAACAATATGCAGCATACAGCCGCCTGTGGGTGTGCGGGCGAATTGTACCGGAGGCATGACCATGGCCGCGCCAAACGTCATCTTCATCCTCATTGATGACATGGGCTGGAAGGACCTCGCCTGCTACGGCAGCGATTTTTACGAGACCCCCAACATTGACCGGCTCGCGCAGGAGGGCATGACCTTCACCGACGCCTACGCCGCCTGTCCGGTGTGCTCGCCGACGCGCGCGAGCATCCAGACTGGCAAATATCCCGCCCGCCTGGGCCTGACGAACTGGATCCCCGGCGAGGCGAAGGGGAAGCTTCTGGAGGCGCCCTATATCAAGCACCTGCCGCTGGATGAATATACCATCGCCCGGGCGCTGGACGCCGCCGGATACAACACCTGGCATGTGGGCAAATGGCACCTCGGCGAGGAGCCTTACTGGCCACAGCAGCACGGGTATAAGGAAAACATCGGCGGCTGTGACTGGGGACAGCCCAAAGAGGGCTATTTCAGCCCCTGGAACATCCCCGGCATGACCAACGCGCCTGAAGGCACCTACCTCACCGACCACCTCAGCGAGCAGGCGTGCGGGCTGATCCGCGACAATGACGACGCCCCCTTTTTTTTGCACATGTCGTATTACACCGTCCACTGCCCCATCCAGGCAAAGCTCCAGCATATCGAGCGCTTTGAGCAGAAGGTCAGAGACATGGGCCTGGACGAGGTGAAGACGTTCGAGGAGGGCGAGCATTTCCCGTGTGAGCACAAGAAGGATAAGCGGGTCATCCGGCGACTGGTGCAGTCCAACCCTGTCTATGCCTCCATGATCTGGAGCCTCGATGAGGGCGTGGGGCGGATCCTGGACACGCTGGAAGAGACCGGGGAGCTGGACAACACCATCATCTTCTTCTTCTCCGACAACGGCGGCCTGGCGACCTCCGAGGGATCCCCCACCTGCAACGCGCCGCTGGCGGAGGGGAAAGGATGGATGTACGAGGGCGGCACACGGGAGCCGCTGATCGTCACATGGCCCGGTATCACCGACCCCGGCAGTCAGTGCTCGGTCCCCACTACCAGCACCGACTTTTACCCGACGATCCTGGAGATGACCGGACTGGAGCCGATGCCACACCAGCATTGTGACGGCGAAAGTCTTGTGGGACTTTTAGGCGGCGAAAATGAGCTGGAGCGCGACGCCATCTTCTGGCACTACCCGCATTACGGCAACCAGGGCGGCACTCCGGGATGCTCGGTGCGCGCGGGCGACTATAAGCTCATCGAGTTCTTCGAAGACGGCCGCCTGGAGCTGTACAACCTCCGCGAGGACCTCTCCGAGGGAAACGACCTGTCACAGGACATGCCCCAAAAGACGCAGGAGCTTCATGAGCGTCTCCGTGAGTGGCGCGATGAAGTGGAGGCGAACATGCCCCGCGAAAACCCCGACTGGGAGCCCCTGGAAGGGTAAAAGGCCACAGCCGCCGGAAGGGCGCTCCATGATATCCAACCCCAGACACATCCCGTGGTCGGGTGCATGGTGCCCTGTTGGATGTGACCCTTACGCAATACCGTGGCTCAGAGAGCCCTTAGAGTTTGATATACGGCAATCAAACATCCCCGTGGCTCGGCCCGAGGACTGTGTGTGCCTCCCCTCAAAGAACCGTCGCTCGGCCCGAAGGCTGTGGTGTTTACAGTCCGAGGGTGGCACCGTCGTTTGGTGCCAGCTTCCAGCCCGAGTTTTTCATCTCACGAAAACTCCAAATGCTGATTGCCCCCGCAATCAGCTACGCCCGAGGCGAGGGTTCCCGGGAATCCAGGAGTCTTGTGAGGCACTGTTGCACAGGACAGCAAGCCCGGATGTGGCACACTCCCACTGTGTGCAGTATCATGTAAGCCAAAGCACAACTACCCGCATTTGGAGAGGCTTATGACACAGCCGCAGGCTGAGGACAACACGTCCGGCGACGCTGCAGACGCAACCCACCACCAGGTCATCTTCGGCGACGCCCGGCGAATGCCGGAGCTGGATGATGCCAGCATCCATTTCGCCGTCACCTCACCGCCCTACTGGTGTATTAAGGATTACGCCCACCCTGACCAGATCGGCTACGACCAGAGTTATGACGAATACCTCGGCGCATTGGGAGATGTTTTTGCCGAGACCTTCCGGGTGCTGCATCCGGGCTGTCGGTTTGCGGTGAATATCGGCGACCAGTACCTCCGCGCCGCCGAGCACGGGCGCTATCACGTCCAGCCGATCCCGGCGGATCTGAGCGTCATCGGGCGCGACTGCGGCTTCGATTTCATGGGCTCGATCATCTGGCAGAAAATCTCCACCACCAACACCTCCGGCGGCGGGCAGTGGATGGGGTCGGTGTATTATCCCAAGGATGGGCATGTGACGTATGAGCATGAGTACATTCTGCTGTTTCGCAGGCCCGGGAGATGGCCGCGGCCGGATGATGAGGCCCGCGAGAAGAGCCGCCTGACCAAAAAGCAGCGGTCGAAGTGGTTCCGGGGCGTGTGGGATGATATTGCACCGGTGCGGCAAAGCGGGCATGTGGCGATGTTTCCCGTCGAGCTGCCGCAGCGGCTGATCAAGATGTACAGCTTCCACGGCGAGACGGTGCTGGACCCGTTCATGGGCAGTGGCTCAACTTCCGCGGCGGCGGCGCTGGAGGGCCGAAACAGCGTCGGCTATGAAATCAATCCCGATTTTTGCGACCTCATCAAACAGACCCTCTCAGAGGCGACCTCGCCCGACGACACACCCCCCGCGCGGCTGCAGATGGAGATACGATCTGACAGTGGTGGGGCCTGAAGTCGGCCGGTTCACGCGACAGTGCCTCATAAAAACCAAAGATCCCGTGGCTCGGCCTGAAACCTGTGTCATTTGTAGGTTTCTGGCGTGAATGTCCAGACCGACATAGTTCATTTTGGGGCCTCCTTGGTTGATGGTTTTTGGCCACAGTCATATTACGCCATCAATTCAAGGAGCGCCCTTCTTTCCATACTATCAGGTGGCGGATTGTCTGCGTTCAGTTCGCGTGCGAAGTGAACGCCCCGCCAGCTTCCAGCCCGAGGCAATCAACAGCAAACCGGGGCCTGTCGCTGCAATGAAAGCGCCCGAGTCATGCCCAACGCCTCCGCAGGACAGACACAATCCCGCACAGGCCAGCGCATAAAAACGACGCCCCCGATCATCGAGGGCGCCGAATGTGTGTGCTTTTGTCGCTGTTGTGTCTTACGGCCAGGTCGGCTCGCAGTGGAAGCTTTCGTCCATTGCATTGGACGCATCACCGGAGGGGAACTGCTTGCGCCACTTGGCGTGTCCATCAACGAAGTTGAAGTTTGCTCCCTCGTTGTGACGCCATGCCAGTGCCGTGTACGCGTTGGTTCCACCGGTTGCGGGATTGTAGATGCGGAAGTAGTTGTTGTGATGCTCTGCATTCAGGACGACGGATGCAGGCGATTCGATCCTCGCGAGACGCTCGCCCTGCACCAGCCAGTTGATGGCATAATCACAGGTGTACACCTGCGCGCTGCCATCACCTGTGTCGTAGGCGTGATCGCTTTCACTCGGGCACAGGAGGATCTGTTCGTTCTTGATATACGGTTCGGTTTTTTCGTACCAGTACAGATGATGGGGGTTTGCGGCCTTATTATCCGAATTGTAGTACCCCAGTGATCCGGGAAGTCTCTCGTCATAGTCCTGCGTGTACATCTGCACGCTCAGGGCGATCTGCTTCATGTTGCTGAGACAGCTTGATTGCCGGGCCTTTTCACGCGCCCGTGCAAAAACGGGGAACAGAATTGCCGCCAGGATCGCGATAATCGCAATCACGACAAGCAACTCAATAAGTGTGAAACCCTTGCGCATACTTTTCTTGTAGCTCCTTTCGCTGGCTTTTGTTTGTGGCCCTGTGGGCCGTTGAGAATAATAGTGTACCGTGGATTGCGCGTCTGAATCAACTTTCCAGACAGCCTCGCAGAGACGCAAAAATGGCCCCTGCACCGGCCTGCAGTGCCTCTATACTATAATAATGACGCATCATGCTCCGAACTTGTTCGAACATCCGTACCCGAAGAAGGCCGCCCCGGGCAGGTATTTTCACACGCCAGGCGCGCACAGGCCTGCCAGTTTCTGGGAGGCACTCAGGGCGTTTGCAGCGAAATATGGCGCACTGACACGTTCACCGGGGAGAGTGATTCACCATCGACACCAGTATTTATTGGGGAGATATGCACGCACAGTTTCAGCCCTCGGAGCATTACGGCGAGGGCTGGGATGAATACGTCGAAAATGCATTTATCGAGGCCCGCGAGTACGTTGATTTTTTCCCGTTCGTCTATTATCCCGCCCACATGTACCGCACGCCGGAGGGCCTGCGGGTGGAGACCGTCGGCTGGCGGGATTATTACGCGCCGGACTGGGAGAAGATCCGGGCGCTGGTGCGCAAATACCACCAGCCCGGCGAACTGGTCACCTTCCTCGGATATGAATGGACCGGCGACCGCACGAAGTGGGGCGACCACAACGTCTTTTACTTCGATGAAGACAATCCCCTCGACCTGACGATGGAGCTTCCGGACCTCTATGACAACCTCCGGGAGCGCAACGGCCTGGCCATCCCGCACCACACCGGCTACATGGTGGGTAATCGTGGCAAGGACTGGGACTGCTGGGACGCGGACATTTCACCCTTCGCCGAAATCTTCTCCCATCACGGGTCCTCGGAGGGCTGCAACACGCCCTTTACCATGAGCTCCAACGGGCAGATGGCCCCGCGTGTGTCGGCCGGGACCATCCAGGCCGGCCTCGCCCGCGGATACCGCCTGGGCATCATGGCCTCCAACGACTATGCGGGGGGCTTCGCCGGGCGGTGGGGGACAGGCCTGCTGGCGGCGTGCGCGCACAAGCTCACCCGCGAGTCACTGTGGGAGGCGTTCAAAGCCCGGCGGGTCTATGGCGTCACCGGGGACCGCATCCGCGTGGATTACCGCGCCAATGACACCTTCATGGGCGGCGTGATAACCGGCGGCGGGCCCGTGACACTCCGGGCGGACGTCACCGGCACACAGGCGATTGACCGGATCGAGGTGATCCACAACAACCGCGTCGCTTATACGCACTGCCACAACGGGACCTGGGACATTCCCCACAGCGGCGCCGTGCGGGTGAAGCTGCCGGTGGAGGTCGGCTGGGGTCCGGGCGGCGCGTACGTCCACAGCTCCCACGAGGCGTACGGGCTGGATGTCGGGCCGAAGGAGTGGAGCGGGAGGCTGGAAGTCTCCGGGGGCACGCTCATATCCACCGAGGGCTGCTTCACCACCGGGGGCAACCGCATCCGCCGCACCGCCGATAACGCCTGCGAGTTTGACCTGCGCACCGAAAAGCGCGGCTTCGACGCCACCGGCAACTGCCAGCAGACGGTGGTCTTTGAAATCGAGGGCGACTGCAGCGCCGAAGTCTCCTGGGAGATCAACGGCCACAGGCACACGCAGACTCTCAATGAGCTTATGAACGAATCGCGGGTGTATCCCGATATCGAGGGTTGTGAGGCGATGATGCAGGAGATGTACGGGCTGAGCGCCGACGACATCGAGAACCCCGATGTGCTGTATCACAACGCCTACAAGATCAAGCAGCACAAAGCGATTCCGCAGGCGGGATACGAGGCGGCGCTGGAGTGGACCGATGAGCCCGCGGAGGGCCGCAACTGGTACTATCTGCGCATCAGCCAGCTCAATAACCAGTACGCGTGGACCAGCCCCGTCTGGGTGGATAACTGAACGTCTTCACTGGTCCCAAGGCCTTCTCAAGATGCGCCTGTTGAGGGGAGAAAAAAGACATCCGGAGATATGTGTTGTGGACAATCGCCGGATGTCGGTGTCACGGACAATTCATAGACACTACTGTGTGACCTGCAGCGGAAAATACACCTTCGCATCCTCCATCGCGGGGCGGGCAACGCGGACCGCCAGTTCCCAGGTCCCCGGGGTGTGAATGGTGGTCATGGCCATGAAGCGGCCATCGCGGTGGGTCTGCAGAGCGACGCGTCGGCCGGCATTCAGGTTGTCTTTGGGGTACAGAAACGCCGAGACCTCCGCGTCGGTGTCATAGTTGCCATTGATGTCCAGAACGTGTATGCGCAGGTCAATCTGGCCGGTGCTGAGGTCGGGCGGGAGATGGCCGAAAGTGACCTCGCCGCCGTCAATTGAGCGCCGCTGGGCAACCGGAGCGTGCTGGCCGCCGCGGCCCTGTCCCATGCCGCCTTCATCACGGCCCTGTCGGGGACGCATGCCGCGCTGCTGCCGCGGCCGCTGCATCATACCCTCGCCACGCATTCCGGCGCCTTCGCCCATCATCCGGGGGCGCTTCATGACGTCTTTGCTCTCCATCTTGCGCAGGTGATGGTCATAGCGCGTCAGTGTGCCGTGGTGCAGGACATATACACCGCTGGCATCGGCGGCGAGCTGGAGGCCGCCACATCCGGCCATCATGTCCGGATGCATTCCTGCCCCGCTCTGCATTCGGGGACCACCCTGCATCCCTGTACCACCGCGCATTCCTGTACGGGGCCGCTGCATCTGCTGCTGGCCACGTCCCTGCGGCCCGGCGCCCTGCTCCATGCCCTGGCCGCCCTCGCCACGAGCCGCTGGCCGCATGGGACCGGCGCATTCAATATCCAGCTCGACTGACCCGATCTCGGCCATGTCGGCGCCCAGCTTCTTCAGGGTATCGCCGTCAATGATATAGATGTTGCCTCCATACACAGCAAGCGCGGCCATCGGGGGCATCATGGCGTCCTGCATCGGCTTGTGCATCTGCCCCTCTCCGGCTCCCTGCATGCCGCCAGCCCGGGGCCTTTGTACGATCATCTGTGTATCGCCACAGTCGCCACATTGCGCAATCGCCACGCCGGCGACGAGTGCCACAATCGCGACGGTCAACATCACACGTTTCATAATTTCAGCCTCCTCATCTGTGTTTCGGTGTTGTCTCAAAAGACACCCTCGGCGGGCCTCAGTTCATTATAATCGGGCGGAGCTGATTGCAGGCGCAATCAGCCTTTGGAGTTTTGCAAACGACGACGCAAAACGTCCCCGTAGCTGGCAGACGACGCCAGCCTTTGGAGTTTTGTACACACCACACAACTCTCCGTGGCTCGGCCTGAGGCGTGCGTCGTTTGCACGGCTCAGGTGGCAATTGATGTCGTTTCTGTCGTTATCAATTGCCAGCTTCCAGCCCGAGTCACCGGATGGTGATCTGCCCGGCAATGGCTATGCTATCATCAGTTCA
>JBKHJK010000499.1:0-3068 GCA_046538215.1 Armatimonadota bacterium | reverse complement strand
TACGCCCGAGTTAACGCCCTTTGATGGCGTCTGCGGGTTTTATGAGCCACTATTACTGTATAATGAAAAAGCGGCTGCCCGGCACTTCGTCCACAGCTTCAGGAGGTTGGTGAATTTACCGGCCCGGGCACTGCTGCAGGTACGCGCATTTTGATATTTCGTACAGAACCGAACAGGGAAAAGCGACGGGTGGACGAACGGATCACCGGCTCTGGACAGGATCACAATATCAGCCCCGACCCCCCGCTGTGGCGGGAAGCGCTGATCGTCGGCCTCAGCTATTACGGCATTCTCACGGCAGTTCCGTACATACGGGGCGTACCCCAACTGCCGGGAATCATGGTTGCGACGGTCGGTTTTCTACTGCTGTCTCTGGCGGTCATCCGCACCATTGCGCGGTGGGAGCTGCGGTGGCAGACAGAGCTGCTGGTTTTTCTGCTGACCCTGGGACTCTGGTACGCTCTGATCCTGTGGTCGGACGAGTATGCCAATATCGCCCCCTTCATCTCAACGATGGCGTCGCTGCTTTTTCTGACTGCATGCGCCTTCTTCGGGCGGCTTCTTTCGCGGATCATCCGCGATATGAACATGCTTTTGCCGATCGCGGTGGTGCTCATCCTGGTGGACATTTTCACCGTATTTTACGGTCCCACCGGTGATGCGCTGGAGAAGGCTCCTGAGGTGGTGAGTAGTTTGTCAGTCGGCCTTCCGGAGATAGGCTCTGCGGCGGGGCCGGAGGGTGGAAAGGGACTGGCATTTGTCGCCACCGCCGGCCTGGGCGATTTCATCTTCCTGGGCCTGTTTTTCGCCGCCACGTGGCGCTATGGACTGCGGTTCAACCGGACCTTCTGGCTCATATTCGCGCTGATGGCCGTGACGATGCTCGCATTCCTGGCGCTGCCTTTCCTGCCGGGCGTGCCGCTTTTGCCGGCCATTGCAATTGCATTCATCGCTGCCAATGTCGGAGAGTTTCAGTTCTCCAGACAGGAGAAAGTATATACGCTGGTTGCTGTACTGTTCATCGGCGTACTTGTTGGTGCATATATTCTTGTAAAGTTGCTGCTCGTCGGCTAACGTTTCAGCCGGCAGATGGCCTGGACAGCCTGAGATTATCATGGGCGACAGCATAAATACGGGCAAACAGGAGCGAGCAAACGGCGAACCTGCCGCTGTCGGCCGCAGGACGGTCCCGATAGTTGTTTACGGCCTCACCCACGCAGTGCTGTATTCGTTTATCGCCCTGCAACTGTGGGGCCTGGCGGTATCAGCGGCGGATACGGGACAGCAGAATCTGTCGGACATTTTGATGTGGGCGATGCTGCTGACGCCGCTGCCATTGGGGATCCTGTTTGGCTATATAACGGCGCTGCGCAGTCGCAGCGGAACGCTCTCAGGCATGCTGTCCGGCCTCGTTTTTTCGCTATTCATGGTCACGGTCATTCTGGTCACGCTGCGTGACATCGAGATGACCTGGACGGGCGAAATTGTGCGCCTGCTGGTTGCGCTTCCGGCTGCCGCCATCATCGGCGGAGCCATTGGGGGGAAGTTCTATGCCCGGGGCGAGTGGATATCTGACGACGTTGACTGGCTCGATGACTTTGATGACGAGGAATACTCCGACGGCCCGAGCGAAGCGGGTGCGCACGCCCTCGCAGAATTTAGACACTCCGATCTCTCCCGCCAGGAGCAGCAGCAGGTGTTTTTGGCAATGGGGGAGGGCCGGCGCCGTACCACAGCAAGTCCATCCAGCAAGGGAGTTTTGCCAGTGGATCAGGAGTACAATTTTGCAGCGATAGAAAACAAGTGGCAGCAATACTGGAATGCCGAGAATATGTTCCATACGCCCCAGCGGGGTGAGGGAGATCCGTTTTACCTTCTGGTCATGTTCCCTTACCCCTCCGGGAAGCTGCACATGGGACATGTTCGCAACTATATCATCGCCGACGTCATCGCCCGGCAGAAAACCATGGCGGGCTTCAATGTCCTGCATCCAATGGGCTGGGACGCCTTCGGCTTGCCTGCCGAAAATGCGGCCATCGAACGACAGATTCACCCGCATGAATGGACCGACCGGTGCGTGGCGCAGATGAAAGAGCAGTTCGGAGACCTGGGTATCAGCTATGACTGGGAGCGCGAGATCAACACCTCCGAGCCGGACTATTACCACTGGACGCAGTGGCTCTTTTTGCAGATGTACAAAAATGATCTCGCCTACCAGGGAGAGGCCACCGTCAACTGGTGCCCCTCGTGTGCCACGGTGCTGGCCAACGAGGAGCTGGAGGGCGATGTCTGCGAGCGCTGTGGAACCCCCGTGGAGGCCCGCCGCGTGCCCGGCCAGTGGTTCTTCCGTATCACCGATTATGCAGACCGGCTGCTGGATGATCTGAAGCATCTGGATGACTGGCCGGAGCGCGTCCGGGCGATGCAGGAGAACTGGATCGGCCGCTCCGAAGGCTTCCGCTTCCACCTCGATATCGTTGACAGTGACAAAACCATGGAAGTGTTCACCACCCGGATTGATACTGTTTACGGCGTCACCTTCATGGTGCTGGCCCCCGAACACCCGCTGGTGCGAGAGCTGACCGAAGGAACCGAACACGAGGAGCCCGTCCGTGAGTTCATTGGCCAGGCCATGCGCCAGGACCGCGCCGACCGCACCGATGCGGAGACGGAGAAGAAGGGCGTCTTCACCGGCCGCTATGCCGTCAACCCGATAACCGGCGAAGAGATCCCGATCTGGGTCGCCAACTATGTTCTCATGGATTACGGAACCGGCCAGATCATGGCAGTTCCCGCCCACGACCAGCGCGACTTCGAATTCGCCCGCAAATACGATATCCCCGTCCGTGTTGTCATCCAGCCCGAGGACGAAAAACTCGACGGTGGCACGATGGAGGAGGCCTATCAGGGCGAGGGCGTCATGGACAACAGCACCGAGTTTAATGGGATGCCCTCCACCGAGGCGATCGAGGCCATCGCCGACACCATGGAGGAAAACGGCATCGGACAGCGCGATGTCAACTACAGCTTCCTGGACTGGCTCATCTCGCGCCAGCGCTACTGGGGCG
>JBKHJK010000498.1:0-3081 GCA_046538215.1 Armatimonadota bacterium | reverse complement strand
ATCATCACCAGCGCTCCACGGATCGTCTGCGACATGCTCTGCGTTCTGCTGGGGCCTTTTTCAGCCATCTGTCAGTCTGAGTCTCCACTCTGCCCGGGTTCGCGGGACCCCTTTTCAATAGCCTCCGCCACGCGCTCCTTCAGCTCTGAAAGATCGGCGGATTTCACAACATACGCCTCTGCCGCCCAGGTCATGAAATCGTCTTTGTAGCTGGAATATGCCGTGTTGAGTATGACGGGCAGGGTGTTATCTACATCCAGCATTTTCCCCAGCGTTTCAACCCCGTCCATACCGGGCATGGCGATATCCAAAACGACACAGTCAACTTCCTTGCTGTTCAGGATGTCCAGAGCCTCCTGCCCACTGGACGCTTCGAGCACGTCGTAGCCCTGTTCGGTCAATTCCTCCTGATAGAGCAGGCGCTGGTTCGGATCATCTTCAACGACTAACACAGTTGGCACACAGTCACTCTCCTTCCTGCTGACTCTCCCCGTCCGGTTCGAGGAGACCGGCCTCTTCGAGGCTCTGGCAGTCAATAGGAAATCTCAATGTAAAGGTTGTACCGACGCCTTTTTCGGATGTAACATCAGTCTCTACGCCGTGATCCTGCAAAATCTTGCGGGTCAATGCCAGGCCAAGCCCCATACCGGTCGGCTTGGTGGTGAAGAAGGTGTCAAATATCTGGTCAAGATGGCTGGCGGGGATGCCGTCGCCCGTGTCGCTTACTTCACAGACAACCCTGCCGTCCTGTTCGTACGCGCGGATGCTGAGAGTTCCCCCCTCCTCCATTGCTTCCACAGCGTTTCGCTCCAGGTTATCGAAAACCTGGTGGATCTGGTCGCCATCAATATAGACCCGGGGCAGGTCATCGGGACATTCCACTTCCACCTCGATGTTGCGGGCGGCGTACTCATCGTCAACCATTTGGATGCTGTTGTTAATGATTTCACAGATATGTCGCCATGCAAATTCAGGCTGCTTGGGATGAGAAAAGGCCAGCAAACCGTCCAATATATTCTCCAGCCGCCCGACCTCGTCGTATATAATCCGCGAGTTCCGCTCCACCTTCTGCTCGTCATCGCTCTGGCGGATCATCATATTGGCGAACCCACCGATGGTGCTGAGAGGATTTCGTATTTCGTGGGCGACGATGGCGGTCATTTCACCGATGGCGGCGAGGCTTTCGGCCCTCAGAGCGTCCTCGCGAGCTGCCTCCAGCTTCTGATACGCCTCCTGGAGCTCCTCGGCGCGCCGCTCGACCTCCGCATACGTCTCGGCGCTGTCAATGGCCAGGGCGGCATAATTGGCCAGCGAGGTGAAAAGCTCCACGTCGGCGCTTGAAATCGGTCGCCTGCTGATGAGATTGTCTGCGTAGGCCACTCCGATCCTCTTGCCCTTGGCCAGAAGCGGGGCCAGGACAAATTCGTCGGATCCGACCAGTTCGTAAAAACGCTCAGGGACGCGCTCGTCTTCAGCAGCATTCACCACATGCGCAGCTCGGCCCTCGTACAGCGTCGAAACGGGAAGGGTGTCAGAGGCACTAAGGGGCATTTCGATTTCGGCGACGATATCGGCCAACTGGGTTTCATCCTCCGAGGGAAGCCGGTCGAAATCCTTCAGGAAATCTTCCATACTCTTGTAATCATCGGTGACATTCGACCAGATCTGCATGGCCTCCTCGGCGTTTTGCGGCCCCACACCCATTTCGGCCCTCAGCATCCCCTCTTCATCATCCACCAGCATGAGGATGGCGCGATTGAAGCCCAGACCAACCGCTCCGCCCGCCGTCATTCCTGTCAGGATGGCGTGAAGGAGACGTGGCAGCTCCAGCATCCCCAGCATCGCCTGGGCGATCTGCTGCAGCACCGAGCGCTCGTACAACTGCCGGTGACGTTCCGTGACATCCTCGATGGTCACCAGGACGTTGCGCTGTCCGTCACAGGTTTCGACCGGGTCGAGCCGGATATTCAGCGTGCGCTCGCCGTGGTCCGCCGTTGCGTGACGATAGCCCGACCATTTCACCCTTTCGCCGGTGTGAAGCGTGGATTCAATGGCATTTCGCAGGCCGGCTTCCTCCAGAATGGTGGCAGGGAATATGTCCGTCAGGTTTTGTCCCTCAACCTGGTCTTTGGTCAGTCCGCGCCCCCGGCAATATTCTTCATTGGCCAGGACAATATTGAAATTCTCATCAATAATCAGCATCCGGACCGAGAGCGCGGAGATGATATTTTCGATGAATATATTGCGCTCACACACCGCGGCATAGTCCCCCGGCTCAACACCTTCGGGCAGCTTTTCGAGAATATCTTCATGCTCCGACATGGTGTCACTCTTCGGCTTCACTGTCGGCGCCTCCGGACGCATCTTCTCTCAGATATTCGGCAGCGTCTTCAGGTGCCACCGGGTTGATGTAAAATCCCGTGCCCCATTCGAAACCGGCGATCTTGGTCACTCGCGGCATGAGCTCAATATGCCAGTGATAGTCGTATTCGATGGTTCCCCAATACTCCGGACGTCCGGGCCGGGGAATCATGTTAGGCGCCGTCTGGATGATCATGTTGTAGGCTGGATCGCCCAGAATCTCCCGGTATCGCTGTAATATCTTTTTCAAAATGTTTGCGAGCGATACCTTCTCTTCATCCGTCATCAGCGTGATGTCGTGCTGGTGTCGCAGCGGATATATATTCACTTCAAAGGGCGAACGGGCCGCAAAAAGAGAGAGCACCAGGAAATGGTCGTTTTGCATCACTATGCGCTCGGGCACGGCGAGCTCCTGCTCGATAAGGTCGCAGAAGATACAGCGCTCCTTGCGCTCAAAATGGCGCCGCGCAACATCCAGCTTGTCCTTCACAAGCCGCGGGACGATGGGTAAGGCGATGATCTGTGAATGAGGGTGCTCCAGAGACGCCCCGGCGGCCGATCCATAATTCCGAAACATGACTATGTGCCGGAACCGTTTATCACTGCGCAGGTCCGTCAGTCGTCGGATGAAGGTATTAATGACCGCAACTGCGTGGTAATCCGGCAATAGCGACAGATCGCCGGTGTGCTCGGGAGTTTCTATAATGACCTCATGGGCTC
>JBKHJK010000497.1:0-3085 GCA_046538215.1 Armatimonadota bacterium | reverse complement strand
CATACAGATAGAGCAGGAGCAGTGGCATTCAGCCCGGGTGGAATTCGAGGGTGACAGACACACGGTCTTCCTCGACGGCGAGGAGCTTTTTACGCTCCGCGATGATGCTTACAGCAGCGGGGTGGTGGGGCTGAGAGCCGGGCAGGGCGACATCTCGTTTGATGATTTTGTGGTCGAAGGGACCGACGCTGGCGTGGACGAGGACTTTGCGGTGACCCGGCCTGCATGGCTGGAGGTCTGCACCGATGCCGGGGCCGGGGAGTATGAGGCATTCCCCGACATCTGCCGCACGCCCGACAGCGAGCTTTTGTGTGTCTTTTACGCAGGGTACCGGCATGTGTCACTGCCCAACGACGACCATCCCAAAGGCGGGCGTGTGAGCATGGTGCGCTCGACCGATGGCGGACAAACGTGGAGCGAGCCCGAAATCGTCGTTGACACGCCCCTGGACGATCGCGATCCATCCATCGCGCAGCTTTCCAATGGCGACCTGCTGGTGACCTACTTTGACAGCGACCCCAACCGCACGCCGGGCGCCAGGGTGTTCGTTGTCCGCTCCACCGATGGTGGGGAAACCTGGGGCGAGCCGCAGCACGTCCCTCTGCCCATCGAGCGCGAGGTCGCTTCCACGGCCGTCTCCGAGCCAGTCACTGAGCTTGATGATGGGACGCTGCTTTTGCCGGTGTACTTTCGATACAGCGACGCGGACACGCCCGGGACGCCATGTGCCGTCCTGCGCTCAGAGGATATGGGAAAGACGTGGCCGGAGGTGACGGTGCTGGAGCCAAACCGTGGCCAAAACCTGCATGAGCCCTCCATCGAGCCGCTGCCCGATGGTCGCATCTACATGCTCATCCGGCCCACAATGGACTGGTCGGTTTCGGAGGATGGCGGCGTCACCTGGGCGGAGCCGCAGAAGCTTGGCATCAGCGGTGATGCGCCCAACCTGCTGCTGACGGACAATAACATCCTGCTGGCGGGATTCCGGCATCATCCCACCCGCAGCACCTCGGTGGCGTGGAGCGCGGATTTCGGGGACACCTGGCACGGGCCAAAGATCGTTGACCGCGTCGTCGGCGGCTATCCCAGCTTTGCACAACTCCCGAATGGCCGCGTTTTCATGGTCTATTACACCGAGGGCGGCGCATCCGACATCCGTGGAGTTGTCCTGGAGCCCACCGCCGAGGACGTCACCATCGCCGGCCAGAAGAAGCTCACGCCACAAAGCACGCAATAGGAGCTTTTTGGGGAAGTGAGCAACACTGTCTCATAAAAACCCAAAAACCCGTGGCTCGGCCTGAAACCTCTGTTGTTCGAACGTTTCAGGTGGCGGATCGCGGTTCATCCGCCAGCTTCCAGCCCGAGTTTGTCGCGTTTGGCGGCTGAAACCGTTTTATGAGCCATTGTTGGGGAAGTGAGCAAGACACTATCCCGGCCGGCGCTCCGGATCATGAGCGTAGCTCATCCGGTCGCGGATTTTGCCATCCGTCCCGTGGATGTACAGCTCCGATGCCTGGTTTCGGGCGATCTCTTTGCCCGCCTGGATCGCCTCTTTTTGCGTCCCGTGGACGGAGGTGGCCCGGCTGTTGCCCTCGCCTTTGACCGCCCAGCCTTCATCGTGTTTGACGACATGCTGATTCTTGCCCATTGTGGACCCTCCTGGGTATGGCGCATATTCACAGCAGCAGTGGTGTGAACGTAATCTATCACCACCAGCCGACAGCCCGCCGGCCGATTTTGGTTCAGTCAGCGCACAGTGCTGAAACGTTGGTGCCACGCAAGAGACCCATCGTCGGCGAGACTGTAGCGATTGTCAACGGGAGCGGGCGAGAGGGCGTCGGGGGCGTACTTTCCATGGATATGAAGGGTGGTGTGGAGGGGATCGTAGGCGGCCCGGGCGCCACAGTATTCCAGCAGCACCCACAGCGGAATCATGCAATTGCCTTTGAAAAACACGGGCGGCACCGCCATCCAGATTTCACGGTCAGCGACTTCCATCACACAGCGATTGAGGTGCATCTGCAGTGTGCCGGAGGGCGTTCCGAGCGTCAGACGGGCCTCAGGCTTGTAAAACCGCACATCACAACCGAGCCTGTCGAGTGTCGGCCGGGCGGGCAGGAGAAGCTGACCCTCAATCTCCACCGGATGCACCGGCAGGGTGACGATCTCGCCATTGATGGACACCTGGAGCTGTTCATCGGCAGGGCTCAGTCGCAGGGCGCCGTGCTCTGTCTGGATGAGGAAGTCGGAGTTCCACGCTGGCTCGTAGCCGTACAGCTCCGACAGCGTGACAAGCTGATAGCCGCGGCGCTGCAGTTCGGGAACAAGTTTTCTGACAGCTGCGACCGTCTGATTTCTGGGCCCGCCACCGTCGTGCATGAGGATGCAGGCTCCGTCGAGCGCGGCGTTGAGGGCACGCTGGTAGATAGCGTCGGCCCCGGGCCTCGTCCAGTCGGCGGTGTCACCGGTCCACAGAATGGTGCGATATCCAGCATTCGTGCAGATGCTGCGCACACGGCTGTCGGTGGCACCATACGGCGGTCTGAACCACCGCACCGCCGCCTTCTGGTGCGCCGGACAGGCGTTTTTCCAACGGCCAAGCTGGCTTTCAACCTCCGCAGATGAGAGTTTTGTACAGTCCGGATGGCCCCACGTATGGCAACCGATCTCGTGGCCGCCGTCGAGGACCTGCTGGACGATATTGGGATACGTCCGGGCAAAGGTGCCGACCGTAAAGAAGGTGGCGTGGGCATTATGCCGGGCGAGAATCTCCAGGATTTGCGGCGTATAAACCGGGCTGGGGCCGTCGTCGAAGGTCAAAGCGACCCGTTTGAAACCCGAAGCTCCCGGTGGGGGGACGGGCGTCGCTGCGGCGAGCCGCACCCCGTGGACCCGGCCGCTATGTGTCCCGTAGGAGACATACTTGACGCCACCGATACCGGTGTCCGTGAGGTGGGGCTGATAATGGAGACTGTCACCGCGTTGGATGACGGGTGTGACCCAGCGGGCGCGGCATTTCAGAGGCTCGGTCGTGTCCTGCCCGGATGTGACCTGCACGGTGTCGCCAAAACGGACACCATGTGAG
>JBKHJK010000496.1:0-3085 GCA_046538215.1 Armatimonadota bacterium | reverse complement strand
CTTCCCAGCGGCGATATTGCCGGGTACTGACACCACACCGTTTCGCCATCTCCCGTTGTAGCAGGTAACGCCGCTTTCGCTGATCTTTAAGCCAATCGGCGAATGCAGCGCCCGGCCGCTTCTTCCGCATGGTCAAACACCCTCTATCTCAGTTCGCTGGCATGGTGACGCCGGCTTTGCCATTTCCTGCCATCTCCGTTTTGTATGTCGCATAGGGTGCAATTGCCTGAGCCTAACCCCTGTCTCTGCAAAAACTGTCGCTTAAAACGCCTTCTGCGCAATCCCGCTTGCCAGCACTCGGCATCAGTCAACATCGCGTTCGCTGAGTATCCGATTGATGAGCGCGCGCATGCTACGTTTTCTGACTTCTTCCGAAGGACCGTTGCGCACCTGTCGCTTTTGGCCATCGTCGACAAGCCGTTTATGGGTGCGCAGTGCTCGGTCCAGCGCATTCGCCACCCCTTCCAGAGAGTTGGGTTCAAGCTCTGGATCCAATATCTTCCCATGAAGCCGTCTGATAGTATCCGCGCTGATTTTGGCACTGTCCACAACGGCTTCGGACATCTGCTCAGAAATTTTTTCCTGCGATTTTGTTAGTGACTTGTTCGTGGTTTGTTCGCGATAGGTATCCCGCTTCTCCGTCCAATTTCCCTCGCTGCCGTGTGCTGCGATGGTGCTTTTGTGCACGCCATATTTCTCGGCGAGTTCGACATAGGTGCACGTGCCCATCACGTAATCTTGCTCTATGCGGCTCCAGTCTATGCCCATGGCTTTTTCGTCCTTTCCTCGATGGTGTGCCTGTTGGCGACATTTGCCTGCTGGATGATCGCGCAGGGCTGATGTACTTCGACCTCCATGCGAACACGAACACCGCTGACGGTCAGCGGTGTTTTTGCCTCTCTTTTTCGCATATTGGATACGGCTGCAGGCGTGCATTGATGCTCCGCATCCACCCCTGATAGGACATTAGGCTGTCGTTTAGCCACGGGGATGTTTGATTGTTGTTTATCAAACTCCGAAGGCTGTCGTTTAGCCACGGGGATGTTTGATTGTTGTTTATCAAACTCCGAAGGCTGTCGTTTAGCCACAATAGGACATTCCATCCGGGTGATCCAGCAACTCAAAGACCACCTCCTCATGTATCTCAGTTGTCTCGGCGATGCGATATACCTGCGGGTTGCGCGGTCTGCACCGGGCGCCCTCCCACCGGCGATACTGGCGGGTGCTGACACCACAGCGTTCGGCCATCTGAGCCTGCGTCAGGTGTGCCGTGTTGCGCTGTTGGGCCAACCATTTGGCAAACGGCATCAGCCTGGACTGGAGTTCCCGGGAGTAGACGCCACTCCTTTTCGGAGTGTTCCTGGACGGCGGAAACTCCAATAGTCGCCACTCCCTTCAGCAGTGATACGTTGGTGGATCGGCCAAGCTTTGCACGTGCTTTGGAGTGGCGTCCACTCCCGACCGATTCTCAACACCTCCCGTATGGTTTCGCTGGTAATGTGATAATGTGAGAATCGCTTTGCACCCCTCTGATAATCTGAGAAAGCCCCATTGCCACGGGGCCTCAGAGGGTGTTTAAAATTACCAGTTCTCATATTCTCAAGTTTTCTCACATTCTCAATTATCATGTTATCGGTGTCAGGTCCTATAGCTACGAAGGGACCACACGCCATCGTTTTTCACCACCTGGATGTCATCTGCTGCCCGATACACTGTGGGCTGCGAAATGCCCTGCTCTTTGCCTTTTTCTATCAGGTCTACAGATGGTTGCGGGCCGTTCTGCAACTCCCTCCGGAGAAGCTCGATGGCCCTGTCACGCGGTGTGAGTTGCATAGGCCGGCGCGGAGATTCAGACCACTGCACACAGGCAGTGCCATCCTCACGCCCCCTGATCTGAAAACCAACCGGTTCCGGTGTCTCGCAGAGATTGGAGGTGGTGACCCGCAGCCGCAGGACATCACTTCCGGCATCCGGCTTTTCCACACCCATGATGCTCCGGGGCAATGATGCGATCGCCGACGATCCGCGAGCGCTTTCGGTGTCGAGCATCCAGGTTTCTTTGTCGATCGTGCGATCCTGGCGCTTCGTGGTGTGATGAATAATCAAGATTGCGGCACTTGTCCCTGCGGCCACGTGTGCAAGCGGCGTCATGTACGATGAGATCCTGCTATCGTTTTCATTGGTGCCTGCGAAAGCATGCCGGAGACTGTCGATAATCACCAGCGGCGAATCGTAGTGCTCTATCCATTGCCGAAGGACGGCTGGCATGGCCGCGTCATTTAAGTACAACTCCGTGCTCGTCTCTAACGGCGAGACACCCCTGAACCGGGCTGCGGTGATTTGTGCCTGTTCCATCCGCGCATACAGTGTGCTCTGTCCGCTTTCATAATCCAGCCAAATCACTGTCTGCGGTTCATCTGGCGCAGGCGATAGGTCCGGCCACCGTGTGCAGTCGGTTATGCAGGCCCCAAGGGCAAGGGCCGCCCATGTTTTTCCGGCTCCTACCGGCCCGATCATCATGGACAGATGCCCGGAGGGGATCCATCCCGGCCATAGCCACTCTGTGGCGGATACCAGTTGGCCGATTTCGTCGTATCCGATCAGATCCGGCGCATCTGTCTCTGCCAGCACCCGCTTGCTGATAGATTGAAGGTCGGTCTGCAGCTTTTCGGCCAGTTCAACCGCCGAATTCTGCCCGGTACGGGCCTTTTCAGCCGTGTTATGTGCCACCTGTCTCAACCGGCGGAGGGCAGATTTTTCACGAATAATCCCCACGTACTTTCGCACAGAGGATAGGGCCTGCGAGGGCGTCTCATTCATAAGCGCGCTCAGGTATTCCCCACCGCCAACCTCCTCCAGTATGCCTGCGCTGCGAAGCCGGGCGCTGACCGTTACCAGGTCAATCGGTTCTTTCGCTTCTCGACACTTCTGATAGACCCGGAATATACTCTGATGGGCTGTGCGGTAGAAATCATCAGGCAATAGGTGCACAAGGATGTATTCCACGCTGTCTTCACAACCCGGCATTAAGGGGGTCCCCAATACAGCCTGTTCGGCATCCAAATCCTGCGGCGGCAATTTCTCA
>JBKHJK010000495.1:0-3097 GCA_046538215.1 Armatimonadota bacterium | reverse complement strand
CCTGCGTGGGAGGTGAGCCAGCTCCACATGCACCTGCAGATGCTCCTGGCAGGCGGCGGGGAGTTTCCGGCCCATACGCGGGTCGGCTCCGGCGGCTGTGAGCCCCGTTATCCACATGGTCTGCAGGCCCAGGTCGGGGTGCTCCATCATTCCTCCGTAGTCAGGCTCGATGGCCACAAGTGAGCCGCCGGGCGTCAGGACGCGGACGGCTTCGGCGATAGCCGTCTCGAAATCTGCGACCCATAGCAGGGTATTCTGGAAGAAAACGAGGTCGAAGGAATGGTCATCGAAGGGCAGCGCACAGCCGTCGGCGGCCACTCCGACGCTCTCCGGTCGGGATGAGGACGGGCTGATATCGGTGCTTATGACGGGTCCCCTGGCGCGGCGCTGCAGTTCGGGAGTGACAACACAGTGGCCGGCCCCGATCTCGAGCACCGACCGACGCAGGCCGATCTGCGCCCGGCGGAGTGCACGCGACCGCGGCCCCGACAGCCACTCTGAGAGTCGTATCGCCAGCTCCAGTGCCGGCCGCTCCGGAATACCTTTTTGCGAGGAAGCCGGGGTATTCACCGTCCGCCACCTGCACACGCGCACGCACAGGCACACCCCGCGCAGGCACAGGCACATCCGCCCCCTCCGCCACCACCGCTGCCGGAGCTTTCGGCCATCGATTCGAGCATCTCAACCCCGACTTTATCAACACCCGCGAGATTGATGTGTCCGGAGCGCCCGCCACTGATGCTCACGGGGTTCATGGAGCTTGCGAGCTGTCCGGTGACATTCTCCGACCAGCCCACAAACGAGGCGGCGACATCTCCCAGGGAGGTACGCCCACCCGTGGGGGTGGCAGTCCCGCCTCCGCCCGGAGTGCTCCACGTCGGCCGATAGCTATAGCCACGGCTGTGCCAGGTGCCGAAGTAATGGTCGGACTGCGGATGCATGATGAGCCACAGGTCGTTGTCCTGCACGTACTCATCGCGCTTTTCGATTTCACCGATCTCCTGGGCTTCAGACCACGCCTCGGAGATAATAGAGCGGTAGTACTCTTTTGTTTGATCCACGTCAAAGCCCTTCAGCCGCTTGACGGTGGTGTCAATCAGGTTTTTCATATCGTCGCTGAAATCGAGATCGGCCACCGGGGTGTCGGGGTTTTCGATGAGTGTTTCGATGAAGTCCTGCTCGAAGCCCCGGATCACGGTTCCGCGAGCGCGGGCGAGGTCGCGGCGGTCCTGCCGGCCCTCCACCTCATAGCCCTCCACCAGTGTCACCGTCAGCGGTTTTTCCTCTTTGATTTCACAGATATTCTTTTTCAGCATACCGAAGATAACCAGCGCGAGGACCTTCCCCAGCGGCAGCTCCAGAAGCACCGCAGCTTCAGGGACCGCCAGCCCCCGCTTGATCCCCGCTCCGGGCACCGAGGCGATCGGGGGCAGGTATTTACCGCGCCGCCGCTTCAACTGCCGCTCCGACAGCCACCATATCGGGATAAATACAGGCAAAAACAGCGCCTCCAGTTCCGGGCTGATCGCCCACAGGATAATGAGAAAAAGCACGGCGGGAATGAACATGCAGGTGCCCGTCCCGGCACTGATGCGGTAAAAGAAGATCCCGAAAAGGATCAGAAAGATGATCCCGGCGATGGTGCGGGCCCCGGTTGACTCAGTCCACCACTTCCACAAAAGCCCGAGCCGGGTCATTTTCACGACCCGGTCCATCACGTCTTTGGGGAAGGATACGCCGACCCTGTGTGGCCCGTCCATCCTCGTCGCCTCGTAATACCATGCGACTGCCTGGTGGTCCGCCAGATCCATCTTGGCGCTGAACTCCTCCCCCTGGTGCAGTACATCGTCGAGGGTCAGGCTGTCGGGCAGATAGACAATCGTGGCCAGCTTCGTCGTGCCGGTCAGCAGATTCCCGTCAAACCATGTAGGGGTTATCTGAAGCGACGCGTAATCTTTGTCGGTGGTGTCCTGATAGACGAGGTCCGGCATTGTGCAGGTGAACTCAAAAACTTTCGTCTCTCCGGGTTCTATCGGCGGATAGAGGGGGATTTCGACGCCGACATCAATATGCTCCGAGGGGCGAATGCTCCCCATCGGCTGGCCATCCAGGGACGCTGACATGTTCGATATATCGTACCCTCTGTGGGGCAGTCCGATATCCACAATGTCTATGCGGTGTGCGCCCTCGTTGCAGTGAAAATGAATGGCATATTCAAGCATCACCGAGGCGTCGGGGTTCACATAGACGCCGAACACGGCCTCCGGAATTTCGAAGGAGTAATCCTGGGCGTGGGCCGGCACGAGACTCGTCAGCGCCATCACCAGCAGTGTGAGCATCAGCAGGCGTGTCTTCATTCTTCCCCACCAACCTCTTTTGGATCGCTCCAGCCGTCAGGATCTGCCGGACAGTCAGCCGCGCAGATGGGCAGATCCCTGCAGTTCGGGCACTCTGTGGGCGCTTCAAGCCGCTGTCGGTAGCGGGAAAAAGCCTCATCCTGCCAGATGCTCTCCCAGCGATCCTGGAGGATATTGCCCGCCGGGCGCCTGGGCCCTCGGGGCGAAAGCACGTCGCCATCGGCGGTGATCCGGATGCACAAATCGCCTGAACTCCGCGGGCCGCGCCGGATCTGCGGGGCCATCGGCTGCGACGAGTCGAAGCGCACAGGCGGTATCCACAAAAAGCGGCCGTCCACTTCCACCGCCGCATCCTCGATGGTCGCTGCCACCTGGTGCAGTTCGTGAGCCGCCAGCGCCCCGGCCTCCTGTGAAGCCGCCTCCCCGTCCGGGCAGGCGATCGCGTAAAAGCTCATGTTGCGAACGCCGCTGTCGGGTCCCCTGGCGATCATCTCATGCAGCTCCGAGACATTTCCGTGAAACACCGGCACAAACGCCACAGATGCAAACTCCATTTCGTGACACTCCTGGAGGCACTGCCGCATCCGTTCGTGATCTCCCTCACCCGCGACAGCGTCGTGCACGCCGCTGTCCATCGAGACATACAACAGGTCGAGATGGTCGAGCCCGGCTTCGGCGGTCTCCCGGACGGTGTTTTCCCCCATCCAGCTCGCTACACTCCGCAGGCCAGAGATTAGGCC
>JBKHJK010000494.1:0-3097 GCA_046538215.1 Armatimonadota bacterium | reverse complement strand
TTTCGGAGCACATCCCGACGACGAACAGACCATGGCCGCAACGATGGCGAAGCTGTCGGATATGGGTGTGGAGGTGTGTGTGGCGATATACACTGACGGCTCTGAAGGCTATCCGGAGCCGGATATGAAAGATGATATTGTGGAGATTCGCCGCAAGGAGGGCGAGGCCAGCGACCGGCTGCTGGGTATCAAAGAGCGGTATCGCTTTGAGCGTCCCGATATGGCACTGGTCAATGACAAAGAGACCTTCCAGGAGACGATACAGCTCATTCGGCGTATTCGCCCGGATGCGATTTTCACCCATGGCCCGCATGACCGGCACCGGGATCACATAAATACCTCAAAAATCAGTCTCGAAGCCGCTTGGCAGGCCGGTCAACCGGTCGGCGCAGGGCTCGGGGAGTCATGGAAGACGCCGCATGTGCTGTTTTACAAGGGCATCAGCGACCGCCCGCCCGACATCAGGTATGACATCACCGGCTATGCACACAAGCAGGTGGAAAGCCGCGCCACCCAGGTATCTCAGCACACGCTCTGGGGACGCACGAAAGAGGATATGCTCGAGGAGGCGCGCCGGATTGAAGAGGCCAATGAACCGACCTCGGATACCTTCTGGCTCACCGGGCGCACGCACCTGACAGACCTCCCGGATGCCTGAGCCCGGTGGGTTCATTGCGCCGGACGCTTCATGTAACTTGCTCAACAAGCGCCCGCAGCCAGTCGAGATTATATTCGGCGGCTTTCACGGGATCGTCCGTGGGAGCCGTCTCCAGCACAAGCCAGCCGTCGTAGCCGATCTCCACGAGAGCTTCCAGGGATCCCCGGACATCTACGACGCCGTCCCCGAGCAGGTCGGCCTCCCGCTCCTTGACGTGGACGATGTGGATATGATCGGCGAGCTGGTGTATTTCGGCGACGGGATCAAAGCCGAACGCGGTCGCATTGCCGATGTCGTAATAGACCCCGACGGAGGGAAAGTCAATGCCCTCGACGAGATACTGCAGGTGATCGGCCGACTGCCCGCAGCCGCGTCCGACGTTTTCGAGACAGTACAGGATACCGATATCTTCGGCCACCGGCGAGACTTTTTTCATCTGCTGAATCCACCGTGCCGCGCAGGCGTCATGATCCACATCATCACCACCGGGGGTCACCGGCAGCAAAATCCACGGAGTACCCACCTGGGTGGCAATAGCGGCGGATGCAGCCATGAGCTCGCGTGCTTCGACCTGCACCGCTGAATCGCTGCTTGCCGGGCTGATCGTCCACAGCCCGCCGATGCACAGCGAGGAGACCTCACACCCAGAGTCGGCGGCCGTCTCGATCACCTCGCCACGTCCCTCAGCGTTCCAGAGGATATTGTCTTTGTAGTCTGCTCCGATATCGAGTTCCACCCCATCAAAGCCTGTCTCTGCCGCCGCCCTGATAGCGTCAAGGGGGGACATCTGCAGCGTCGTGTTGCGAATACCTATGTTCATGATACTGTCGCCCTCTTTCGCGTTGTCTTGAGATGCCTGTCTGTCGCTATATACTTTGCACAATTCATTTCCTTACAGCCAGTTCCTCCCTCAAACCCTTAAAAGAGCTGCATTTGATCGTCGGGCTCAGCGCTGTCAGCGATGTCGGGCCTGCTCATCACGGGCTGCAGCCGGGAACAGAACTCCCGAACGCTGTCGGCAGTGGTCAACGGCGCGGCGCCGTCGGCGATAAGCTGGACATTCCCGGCACCCTTCGACGTACCATCCTCCCAGTCCACCGCCGCCAGCGGCTTGCCCTGGCCTATCGTATGTTCGGCGGTGACCATCGTTCCACCTGTTGCCCCTGAAGATACGACGATGGTGCCACAGGCGAGAGCCGCAATGAGGCGGTTGCGGGCCATGAGCGTGCCTACCTCCGGCTCGCTGTCGGGCGAAAGTTCGGACATGATGACACCGTCGTCTTCGATGGCTGCTGCCAGCTGTCGATTGCCAGGCGGATAGATGTGCCGGATGCCACTGCCGAGAACCGCCATCGTTCGACCCGACGCAACAAGCGCCCCCTCATGGGAGGCCGTATCAATGCCCGCTGCAAGGCCGGAGACAACCGTGAGGCCGCATTCGACGCTTATGTCTGCAATCTCTGCAGCCCGCTCGCAGCCCTCCCGCGACGGCGAGCGGGTCCCCACCATGGCAACACTTTGCATATCCGCATCGGTGAATTTGCCCCGTAGCGTAATCAGGGGTGGCGGGTTTCGGAGAATATTCAGAGCGCGGGGGTACTGCTCGTGGCCGACAGTGGCGACGGTGATGTCTTCGTCGTGCAGGGAATGCAGCAGTTCAGCAGTCTCTTCAAGCCGCTCGGGGGCGGACTGTATCATCCGGATCTGCGCATCCGACAGGCGCGAATCGGCGGCCTTCAGGGCGAATGTTGTCGCACTGGCCGCCTCGTGGAGGCTGCCGAATGTTTCAATCAGCTTCCGAAAGCCGGCGGGACCGAGATTTGCTCCCCAGATAACTGCTGCATGCAGTGCCAGGTCGTTCAGGGTCATGCGAACCTCCCTGTACCTTGAGCTGTGGAACTATTCGGCGGGTGAGTGGGTGAGACCTCGGTACGGTCTCCGGCGGTGGTGGTGTGTGATATAATTGCAGCAGACATTAACACCGCAGACGGTGGAGAGATATACGAATGAATGCAGGCCAGATACCGGACCGCCTGCCGCCTGATTTCTTCGAGAGGCCGCTTACCGGGCGGGCGTTGAAAGATTTCGCGGAATGCCGCCGCAAGTTCCTCCTGTCGCGCTTCGTGCCCCGCCAGGAAACCCGCCGGTTTTTGGGCGGTGGGGCCATACTGCACCAGGGCCTGCGTGGTGCGATCAGTGAGGCCTACCGCCAGGGGTCAGAGCATATCGTCGAGCTGTTTGATGAGCATTTCGAGGGGCACCTGTGTGCCGACAGTCTCACGGAGGAGAATTTTCGCCGCCAGGGGCGCGGAATTGTCAGTGATTTTGCCGCAGAATGGATGGCTGACCATCCCGAGGCGTTGCAGGTGGACCTGACGCTGACAGAAGAAATGTATGACGCCCGGTTTCGCGCGGTGGCCGACCTGGTCTTCGAGGGCG
>JBKHJK010000493.1:0-3101 GCA_046538215.1 Armatimonadota bacterium | reverse complement strand
GCCAGCTCCTGCATCACGACGGAAAGATCTACGGAACCACCGGTGAAACGGGATACCTTTTCTGCTTTGATGTACAGGAACGCAGTGTCGTGGCAGCCGAAGAAATGGGCTTTGGGGCCGGTGCGCTCTTTGGACTGAAATATCGCGAATCTGACGGCGTGCTGTACGCCATCTCCGGCCACAGCCTGGTGCGGGCGAATCCGGAGACATGCCAGACGGAGCGCATCGCCGCACATCCAGAGCTCCGCTACGGCCTCGCCTTTGATGCAGATTCAGCATACTTCTGCGCCGGCAACAATCTTATGAAATGCCGCCTGCCGACCGGGCACGCAGCCTCCACTGCACCCTGAAAGCGGATCGCGCACAGTCCTGTGAAGCTCAGTTTAGCGACTGATTGTCGTGAAACTGCTATGTGCGTCGGACAGCTCTGTAATCTTTCACCGGACACTCCTGCTGTTGCCAGCAACGTCCGCAGTCCCGGGGATGCGTCTCACAGCCGGTCGCGAGTGAATAGGCGGCGGCCTGGCGTGCTTCGGGCTTCGTCAGGTCAATGTCCGCCGGCTCGCGGCGCTCTCCTGATAACCCGGGGCGGCCTGCCCAATGCACGTTCTGCAGCCCCGCCTGCCGGGCTTCCTCCACCGCTTTCTGCAGCTGCGCTGTCGTGGCTCCTGGATGATTCTCCAGTACGAAATTTGGGCGAAACGCCAGAAAAGACACTGGCAGATCAGGGTCTATTGCGGCGAAAAACTCCGCGAGGGGACGGACCTGCGCCTGGTTGATACCAGGGATCAGCAGGATGCGAAACTCCCAGAGCTGTTCGGGATGATCCGCAACAATGCGGGCGTTGCGGAGGACAGGTTCCACCGGTGCGCCCGTGATTTCTCTATGCACCTCGTCATCCCGTGCCCGGAGATCGTACGTAATGGAGGTGGTGAAGTCGAGGATCCGCCCGAGAGCCCCGGCCGTCATGAAGCCGTTGGTGTCGAAGTTCACCTTCACATCCGGCTCCATCCTGCGGGCCTCACGCACGATCTCTTCCACATAGGGCAGCGAACAGGTCGGACCGCCGCCCGAAAAGAAGATCCGGTCTGCACCTATGACCTGTCCCCGTGCCGACTTCAGAGCGCTGACTGCCTCTTCGGCCAGCTCCTGGGGTTCCACCCACCCGTCAACCTGCACTTCAGAAGCCGGGTAGTGGGCGATCCCCCAGTTCTGGCAGTGCAGGCATCGGAAGTTGCACCCTGTCATGAACACCGTGTAGCTTTCGGGAGGTGCCGGGTGAAGAGTGCGTGAGGCAACCAGTGGCCCGCCCATACGACACACGCCTCTCTCGCCCGCCAGCCGGTTCACCCCACACTCCCATTCACAGAGCCGACACTCGGATAGTTCGGCCAGATATTCAGGAGCTGTCGGTGTCATAGTGCCCCACTCTCAGGGACGCGCTCGCGACACTAAAGGGAAGTTCGGGGGCCTCCCCTTGCATCCCTCCCCCGCCCTATCTGCAGACAAACCGCCTGCTGTGGTATCAGTGCGGGGGGGGGTGGACTCAATATGAAGGGCCGCCGTGAAGCAGCGTGTTTCATGGCGTGGAGTCTCCCGGGGTGAGGTGGTTGCGGAAGTTGCGATGATGGAGCATTCGGGGATCCAGGATGTTCAGGAATAGCCTGACTCGGTGGTACTCCGCTTCGAGGACAACCTGCTCACACGCAGGGAGCGCCGTCAGTGCATTGCAGTCACTGCACCGTGAATGATCCACGAGTGAAAAGGGAAAAACTGCGATTATTGCCCGGCATTCACGTCCTGGGCGCCGGTGAGGATGTCGCTCAGAAGACGCCCCTGGAATTGCCCGTGTTCATCCAGAATGTGCGGCGCGATCAAAATGACGACTTCTCACTTGCCGGTTGTTGTGGAAGAGGATTTGAAAATGTTGCCGATAAGCAGAATTCTCCACAGCACCGGAACTTTTTTCCCGGCGTGTTTCCTGTTCTTCGGTGATGTCTTCGCTCTTCAAGATGCTCCCCCGAAGAGAGCGCGGACCCTCGCCGGCGTGTTACCGACGATTCCACAGCCGCTGCAGCACATCCTTCGCCGTATCCATGTAGATGTCGTGCCACTCCGGCGCCAGCAGGCACTCCGTCACCTCATAGCCGCCCAAGGCATAGTCCTCCGCAGGAGCGCCATAGTGCATATACCCGTTGGAGAAGGGGGCCACGAGGGTATGTTCATGGGGCGAGAAGTCCTTCAGTTCCAACCCGATCTGGCACAAAAGCTCCGCCGGAGAGGTGATGAGCACCGTGTCGCCAATGCGGATCCCCTGGACGTCGGCGTCTATCTCATCCTCTCCGGACTCGGCATTGATGGCCTCGTGCTTACGCAGTGTACCGATGTTGCTCTGGATGCGTGCAAGCTTCTCCATCGCGTGGATGTTGCTGAGATATTTGGCGATATTCTTACGGTTGAGCTCATCCAGCGTCTCAAGCTCGTTGCTGCCGCGGGCCTCAGCCTGCATGTAGCGCCATGAGTAGTCGGCGGGGTACTCCGGGTTAAGTTCGTATTTCAGGTATAACGGCAAAAATGCCCGGAAGTTCAGCGTCGTGCCGACGAGCGACTTCAGCAGTTCCTCTTGTTCCTTCTCCAGCTCCGCGACCTGCTCGGGGACGTCCTGGCGGCGGGGCAGGCAAATCTTTTCAGAGACCACATCCAGCGTGGCTTCACCGGTCTCAATGTACTTCAGCGCCCGAAGTGTGCTCAACCCCAGCATCCGGCCCAGTGGGGCCGAATTGCGCGGGTGGTCGAAGTCCTTATAGAAAACTTCGGTGACGTCCCCGCCCGCTCCCTGGACAAACAGGGCCATTGTGTCATCGAGACAGTCTTCGATGACTCCCGATGAAAAGCCCGGGTAGTTGGCGGTGATCGCCCCTCCCGGCACACCGATCAGCGGATGACAGGCGTAGTTGTACAGCACGGCCAGGGGGCTGCCGTCAGTGCGGTCAAATCGCAGGATGCCGATCTCCGGATCTATCGGGCCGAGTTCGGCGACATCTTCATCCGGCGGGCACGGATTGGCCTGGCGGATGGTCCAGCCGCGACTGTCTTTGAGC
>JBKHJK010000492.1:0-3107 GCA_046538215.1 Armatimonadota bacterium | reverse complement strand
GTCGAGGGGAATGTGGTCACCGTTGGTGCACCTGTGAGGCTGAAGGCGGGGGCACACGTCCATGGCGACGTCGCGGCCATAGGTGGCGCGATTGAGATCCATGATGAAGCGACGGTTGACGGCTCCCGCGTGCATCTGGCCGCCCCGTGGATCGAGGACCTTATCTCCAACCTCCTCGAAGAGACCGAAAAGCCAGAGGAGGAGATCGCCGAAGCTGAGGCCGGAGGACAGGAGGAAGCCGAACGGAAGGAGATGGAGGAGCGCCAACGTGCTGCCGGACCGTCCGGTGAGGGGATCGTGCGGTTTGGAGAGGACGTGGTCGTAGAGCCGGGCGAGATCATCAGTGAAGACATCATCGTCTTTGGTGGTACTGTGGATGTATCCGGCACGGTGAAAAGTGACATTGCGGCTCTTGACGGGCCTGTGCACATCCGCCCGGGCGCCAGTGTCAGTGGCGATGTCGTGGCTATCGGCGGAGATGTCTCCCTCCAGGCCGATACCCGTGTCGGCGGTGATGTGGTGACGCTCGGAGGGAAGCTGCAGAAGGCCTCCTCAGCCACAATCGGCGGCAGCCACCAGACGCTCACACCACAGTTCCATTTGCCCGATTTCGAGCGGGCGAGTCGATCCCTCACGCGCATCGGCCGACGCATAATCAACAATCTCGCCTTCCTCGTGCTGCTGCTCATCCTGGTGGTGGCGCTTCCAAAGCAGATGGATGCCGTTGCGGTGCGGGTGTCGGAGGAGCCCGGGCGCGCTCTTTTGTATGGTATTATCGGTCTGCTGCTGGTCCTGCCGATGCTGGCGGTGCTGGTGTTTATGGTCGTCACCTGGGCGCTGATACCGCTGTTTATCGCCGCAGTCGCCGGGCTCGGGCTGGTGGGCATGGTGGGGATGGACATTCTCATCGGTCGCAAGCTGGCGGCGTGGATGCGCCTCAGTACCACCTCACTCATCGGCGTGGCGATCATCGGGTTTGTCATCCTCGCCGCCGCCGGGCTGCTGGCGGAGCTGCCGGTCGTCGGTGCCGCGGGCGGTATCTTCCTGCTCGCTGTCTTCGTCTTCGGATTTGGTGGTGCATTGATGACGGGCTTCGGCACCGACCCGGAGGGAACATGGCTGGGCGGCGGAGGCCCCCACACGCCGCAGGGACCGCCCCCGGGAGGACAGCGGTCGGGGCAGTCACAGGAGACGCCTGCAACGGAGGAGGCACAACAGACGGAACCCGCCACTCCCGGAGATACTGCCGCACCGGAAGCGGGAATGCAGCACGAAACGCGCCCGCCGCACGCGGAGGAATCCCCGCAGGCCGACGATAGACCGGGTGTGCAGAGAGCTCCCACCTCGGCTGATGAGGAATATGTGTATTACGCCGCGTCTGAGGAAGAAATGGACACTCCCGACCAAGAGCCTGCAGGTGAGGTTGATGCGCCCGAGGACCGGCCTGACAGCGACGCAAATACCGATGAAGAGTATCACCCACCCGACCGAAGCTCCGATAAGGGACCTGCAGAGCAATAGAGGACCCCGTCGTCCGCGACATCAGGGCCGTACCGCTATCCGGCGGTGCGGTCTCTTTTAGTGCGATGCATGCAGGGTCCCTGTGCTATAATCTGGCTGCATCCGCATTCCGTCACTCTATCCGTGCTGTCTGGAGGAGTAGCAATGTTTGTACGTATCGCCCGGGGTCTGTTGGTTGCAGCCTGCCTGATTTTCGCCATCCTCCCGACCTCTGCCGTCACCATTGACGGCCAGTTTAATGACTGGGCGGAGGCGGTGGAGTACGACATGCCACAGGCTGTGGCCGAGGCGGCTAAGTCTCCGTATGGCGTCGTCGAGAAGCTGTGGGTGGCGCATGACGAGGAGTTCATCTATTTCCGCCTGCAATTCGCCGAACCACGGCCCTTCGCAGGAGATGGTCAGAGCGAATGGATTGATAAATACTGGGCGAATACGCGCTACATCCTGCTCGATGTTGACGGCGATTCGCAGCCGGATTACTACACCAACCAGATCAGCCTCAGAAAGGGCGGCTTTAATAACACGTATGTTGTGAAGCTCACCGATGGTGAAAGACAGACCTACCTGTGGTACGAGGGGCATGCGCAGTGGGACAACGGCCCACGGGGACATTTCTCTCCCGACGGGACGCAGATAGAAATCAGGGTGCCTCTGGAGCCGCTGAATATCCAGACACGCACCATCGGCTTCCAGGTGCAGATGAGCCTGCGTGATGGGGTGAAGGGTCCCAACGAGTGGACGAATGACCGCTATCCCTCCGACGATGAGTTCTTCCTGTACAACCTCGACGAGGGCGCCAAGATAGAGCCCGCCACCAGCAGCGGTATCCCCGGTGTCACCATGCACGAGACCAATACACCTCCGGAGATTGACGGGGCGCTCGATGACGAGGTGTGGCAGGAGGCTCCAGTGCTGAACGATTTCGTACTCAATCGCGGCAGCCTTCGGGCCGATGTGCAAACGCGGGCACAGGTGGCACGGGATTATGAGAACCTCTATTTCGCTGTCCGTGCCGACGAGCCGCAGATGGACCAGCTCAAAACCGACGCAATCGAGGCCGAGGCAAAGCGCGTGTGGCGAGACGACTGCATCGAGGTGTTCATTGACTACCACAATGATGATGCCACCTATTACCACCTCGGCGTCACTGCAGCCGGTCTTGCGGCCGGGCAGTTTGGCGTCTCCACCGGCAGCCGCAATGTCGCCATAGATCTTCAGCCCGATGTCACCACCGCCTACCGCCACGATGACGACGGCTGGACTATCGAGTTTGCATTTCCCTTTTCCAACCTCGGCGTGGATCCCGAGGGCGGCGACATCTGGGGGTTGAATATCTGCCGGGCTCGGCCGGGCGCCCGGGAATACAGCAGTTGGGCCGGTGTGCAGGGAAGATTCGCCCAGCCTGCAGATTTCGGTGACGCCATCTTCCCCGCTGCCTCCGGCCTCACCGTCATCAGCCGCGGAATGGCCGCACGGACCGGAAATGCCCGCTCCACCAATGTCATACGAGGAACCTACCAGCCGCCCGAGGATACGACCCTCGCCATCGCCGTGTCCACCGATGCCGGTGGTGATGAGCTGTTTGC
>JBKHJK010000491.1:0-3107 GCA_046538215.1 Armatimonadota bacterium | reverse complement strand
CATTCGACTTCGACCAGATCGGTGGAGGCACGCGCCGGCAGGCCTTCGTACGGCTCATGCTGGGGAAGCAGGAAGATATCGAGGCGGTGTCCGTGCACGGGGGCCTGTGGAACAACGAGCCCACCGGCATCGCTCAGCGCGAATCACTCGCCCTGCAGATGCACGACTGTTACGTCGGGATTGTTCTCGGCCGGAAGGGGCCCATTGACCGCGACATCGAACGGAGGGTAAAGCCCGGCAGCCTGGAGTGGATCGAGGGTCGTCCACTTTCCCGGTTGATGCTCACGATATACGGGCGGCAGGCAGATAAGAATCTCCCCGAGCGCTTCAACAACGTCCGCGTGACCTTCGCGGTGCTCATCACACCGGACTCAGAATATGAAACACTTGCTGATTTCGCCCGCCATCTCGCCACCACCAGTGTCACCCAAACGGTCGAAAAGGACACCGTGACAATCCAGGACTCGCGTCAGGAAAGAGAGAGCCCGTTTGGCGACGGTGCGATCATCCCGAAGCCGAAGAGAAAAGACATCGCCAAAACTCGCGCCCGCATCACGCACACAGTGCGCTTCGATCTTCCCACTACAACACTGGAAGTCGTGGAGGATATGGCAAGTGGAGAGGTCATCGGCCGGTCAGTGGACGGCGAGGAGCTCTCTTCGGAGTATCTGTGGTCCTCGCCGGGCTTTCAATACGCGGCCGGGGCACAACTGCCACCGGATCTGCTGTCAGCAGGTTTTTGAGCCGGTGGCTGCCGGACTGTTTCAGGCGACGTTGATATGAGGCTGCAAAGAGGCAGGTGCGCCGGTCAAACGAAATATGTCGGTTCCATGAGAGAAGGGCCGGAGATGTGGATCATCCGGCCCTTCTTCATGTCTCTATTGTCATTGTCACCCCAGTGTCATTGTGACGCTGCCCGGTCTCCTCAGATTGGAGGCGGCGAAGGTGGGGTTATGGGACTATCCCCGCCATTGGAGGGAGGTGGCTGCGTCCCGCCACCGTCACCCGGAGGTGGCGGAGGTGTGGGAACCGGCTGCGTCCCGCCGTCGGTGGGAGGCGACGTCCCGCCCGATCCATCACCCGGAGTCCCAGGACTGGGAGTGTAGGTGTCGGGTTCTGAATCACCGACGGGCCCCGCGGGATCTGTTCCCTCATCATCGCCACCACAGCCAGGAACACAAATAAGCCACATACCCAATAGTGCAATCAATATGGCTGGCAGGACATATCGGATCATTGCTCCATCGACTCCCCGTTGAAGAATCATGCGTATCCCGAGCTCTGTGCGCTATCTTTCGTCCAAATCATTATACCTTTTCAATGGATGCGGGTGAAATCCTCTTTTGGTATCCAGCACGAAGACGGTCGGCTGTGCGGCCATCCAGCCCACATCCCACGCCAGGGGCCGCCGCATCAGATCAGTTCCGGCGATTGGCTTCAGCTCCGCCAATTCGTGCGCCGGCGCCTTCACCGCCCGCATCCCCACGATGCGTCCCGTCGCGCCGCCCGTCCACACACACAGCATTTCGGCCTCCTGCGAGCTTTGTGGGATAGCCCGGAGTTGCGAGCCGAACGGCCCAATATCGCTCCGTGCAACGCCCTCCACGACGAGCCCGCGTTTGCGGTAGGCAATTATCTGACGTCTTCGCTCACGAGTAAGTTCCAGCGCACAGATTTCCTGGCCCTCACCGTTTGCGCAGTCGCAGAAAACTGCGGCAACAAAGGGCCGCGAGAAACTGGTGCCGAGCCATACTGGCCGCAAAGCGACGCCGTCAACAGCGAATATCCAGGGGCGAAGTCTCACCCGGTCATCGAAAACGGCGCGGGTCCGCACACCGACCAGCACCGCCGGGTCGCCGTCCAGTGTTCCCGTTTCGATGAACTGGGGGTTGTCGCGGGGGCCGATATGGTCCGAGTGCCGCACACAACCGCTGTGTATATCGGCCAGCAACACCTCCGCCCCCCGCAGGCCGTCTGAGGTTCTGAGGCCGTCTGACACAAGCACACAGCGCCCTCCGCCGATATGCTCAATCGCCCGGACCGCGCGGGGCACGCGTCCGAGGGGATCTGTGTGGACGCGATTATTGCCGATACAGAGGGCGGACAGTTTCCCGTCGGCAACGATGCATAACCGCCCATTGGGGCCTCGCAGGAGCGTGTCTGCGTGAACCGGGAGCCGATACGACGGAAGAAGAGTGCCGTCATCGGCCAGCACCTGGATCTGGCGGGCATTATCACGCAGACAGGCGGCTGAAATCTGTGGATTTGGCAGATGATGCGAGCCGCGGACGATTGCAGGGCGGGCCACAGGCAGCGCCACCAGCAGCAAAAAAGCTGACACGAATGGTGGCGTCACACATCGGCCTGGGCGAAGGGGTATCATCATAGGCCGCACTATAGCACGCCACTGGAACCCCTTCAAGCAGACTCATTTCAGAGAGGATGGAGGCTCCGGGGCCTCCATCCCCTGCAATCGGCGGTGATGCGTTACAGTCGCCAGGGGGCGTTCAGGCTGCCATATCACGTTCCGCAACCCGCCGAGCTTTCTGTAACTGCTTACCCACACAGTACGGGCAGATACCGTGGCTGGCAGGTATGCGGTGGGGAAACTCCAGCCAGTATCGCCTGTCATAACGTCTGTCGGGGTGGTTGCAAACCCTGTTGCAGATGCAGCACTGGTGCGGGAGACCCTGTCTCATACAGCATCTTCCTTTGCTTCATTTCAGGAGCGCATTGTGGAGCTGTGATGCGGTGCGTGTTTCCCACCGGCTGCCTCTGCAGGGTGTATCGGCACTGCAGCATGATTTCTTGAGCCGGCGTCCTCTCCTCCTGTCATTTATATTGACGCGAGGGTTGCACTGATGCTATCATCATGGGAAAGTCACGCTGGGCTCAGGTTGTACGCAGTGCGCATACACGCGGCTTATTCGATGCAGCATAGACACCACACAGCAAGGTTATAGCCTCTTTACAGAATCGTCACAGCTGTCGTAATGGGCATGAGACTGGCATGGAAGATACGGCCCGGCAATTTGAACTGCGCGATTACCTCCGCATTGTGTCCAAGCGGAAATGGTTTATTTTGCTTGTGACACTCGCCCTCACCC
>JBKHJK010000490.1:0-3122 GCA_046538215.1 Armatimonadota bacterium | reverse complement strand
CAGGGAGAGCTCGTTAGCCTTTCGAACGGCATATTCCAGCGCATGATTGTAGCGGGTGCGCTGGGAGGCCTGCATCCAGTACAGGACGTATTCGCCGTCCCGCACCGGGGCATCATTCAGGCTGGTCATGCGCTCGTCGCGTATCAATCCGGCAGGATCACTCCTCAACCGCGCGGCAGGCGGACATCAAATCCGATGAGATGGCGGTAGTGCCGATGGTCATCTCGGTTTCGAGGATGGATGCCTCCGTCAGCCCCATGGTCTCGGACGTTTCGGAGGCCTCGATGGCTGTGGTTCCGTCGCGCAGGAGGATGACATTGTAGCCGCGCCGGTTCATCGCCCGGGTTCCATAATCGCGCCCGGGCACACACATATTGGCCGCAAAGCCGCCGTAAATCAGGTGCACGATTTCCTGGTGATGACACAGGCGGTGAAGCTGCTCGCCGTTGCCGATGACGAAATCGTCCGGCAGCGGCTCCAGGCAGTCAACAATCCTGCGCTCCTTAATCTTCTCCACCCGCCAGCGTGTGAGGCGGGGATCTTCCGGCTTTTTGAACTGCGCGTATTCTCTCTGCCGATTGCGGGCATTTTCGGGCGGCCACTGTGGCTCCGGGCCCGTGTCACCAAAGAGCTGGGCGTCGGAGGCATATTTGGTCCACTGGGAATATTTCCGGGCCTGGGTGGGGGAGGGGGCGTGAATGACGGCGATACCGGCCTCACGGCAGGCCTGTGCGGTGGGAGCGAGGATATTCTGGCAGATCTGGTTGGTGCGCTCCAGGTGGCTTTCGTAGGGATGGATGTCCCAGCAATCCACCAGCACCAGGGCGGTTTTGCCGGTGTCGAGAGCCCATTCGAGGGTCTCTCGACCAAATGATTCTTCAACAAAACGGCCCTCATCGGGGGGCGCGAGGCGGTAGTAGCGGACCGGCAGTGTGATCTGTGGCATCTGTTGTTCCTCCCGTGGAGCCAGGAATGTGAGCCTGAATGAGCGGCAGGGCTGTGAGGTCTGTTTCGCCGGTATTGACAACAAACCCTTTTGGAGCGGTCGCGAGAAGCCTATCCCAGGCGATGTAGATATCCGTGCGAAGGCTCGACGGAACTTGAGATTCTCTGACGCTTTGTGGCCGGCGGTGACGCCACAAATAGAAAAGCCGCCAGCCGGGGAGCTGACGGCAGGGACTTCGCAGCGGTATGCATCATTGCCGGAGACCGTCCACGTACCACCGCTCATCAATTTTCACAAGTTTGAGAACACCGGCCCGGCCGCCGCGCAGTGTCGCCTCGGCTTTATCGCCCATTTCGGTGACTTCCACGATGGTCGTCTCAGGGCCGAAGTATTGCGTCCAGTATTCCAGCTCTTTGGCGCGAGCCTCCTGGAGTTTGCCGATAATGAGGTTGCGCTGGCCCTCGGGAATTTCGTCCCAGTTTTCGTTTTGCTGTCTCGCGGTGGTGATGTAATTCCAGTGCTTTGCAGCGGCCTCGGTGTCGCGCGATTTCATGGCACTGACAAAGGCCTGTGCAACGCCTTCGGGTCCCGAAGGGCTGCAGCCGAAAAGAGCCGTGGCTGCGAAGACGATGATGACAAAAATGGCGGCCGTCTGCGCTCGTTTCACGCTATCACTCCTTATAAGCAACATAGTAGGCCCTGTCCGCACTGGAGGTCAAAGGGTGGAAGGTGTATCCGGTCAGCGCCTCATAATCGGAGAACCCCGCCATATCCAGCATCGTGAGGACCTCCTCTTTTTCGTAGGCTCGCTGGTAATGGGTTTCGCGGAAGTGCTTCTGGCCGTCGTCGCCGTCCCAGTAGTAGATCATATCAACACGACAGATACGCGTGCGTTTATCCCAGTGCGCCTCCCAGGAGTAGCGCAGGGGGGCATTGCTGTCGAGGTTGGACTGGTTAAAGAGCCCGGCCGACAGCGCCCGGGTGGTGTTCATGTCGAAGATGAACAACCCGCCGCGTTCGAGCACGCGATACGCCTCTGCGATAGCCTCCGCAAGCGCTTTGGGCTCAAGGATATAGTTGAGGCTGTCATACAGGCTGGCCACCAGATTGAACTGCTGATCGGCGATACCGAGCGCCGAGGCGTCGGCGACCAGTGCGGGCAGGGGCGGATCCTGTGTCCTGCAGTGACGCACCATCGGCTCTGACAGGTCAACGCCCATCGCGCTGTATCCGCGCTTGCGAAACTCGCTGCCCACCTTTCCGGTTCCGCAGGCGAGGTCCAGAACCGTCTGGGGCTCGTGCTCCCAGCGCTGCAGGAGAAGCTCCACATAATCCACCCACCGGTGATAGGGGACATCGCTCATCAGGTGGTCATAATGGTCGGCCACATCGTCAAATTCGCCGTCTCCCGGGCGGGTGAATTCGTCCTGCTGGGTCATTTTCTGTACGAAGTCCTCCGGCTGCGCTGTCCGTGGCGCTGCTGCGGCCCTGGGATTAGCGCTGAAGGTACTGCATGATGATCTGTTTGCGCGGCACGTCGCTGCGGAACTGCTCGCCGTATTCGCCCGCAGGCCAGGTGACATCAAACGCAACCAGGTAGCGATTGGCCCGGTCCGGAGCCGGACCTGTCACGCGAGCGGGGAAGGGGACGATAATGACCTCACCGGGCCCCAGGGCGTCAATCGTCCGTTCGTCCTGTCCCGTCGCTTCGATCTTCTCGGTGTCCATGAAAGCGACCTTAATCCTTCGGATCTCGGTCTCGGAGATGTTTTTTAGCGACACACGGGCGGTAAAACGGGCACCGGAGTTTTTCTCGAGTTCGACCACCTCGGCCACGAGCGGATAGACGCCCAGGTTGTTGCGCAGGTATGTAAAGGCAGCGCCACCGGCAATGGCCCATTCTCTGCCCGGATATGGCCCCGTGCGTCCGCTGACGGCGGCCCGATAGGTGTCGTGCCAGAAAGCGCCGCAGGTTGCGCCGTCGCCGGGTTCGTAATCCTCGTGCGCTTCGGTGATACGCCGGTACAGCTCCTCTGGCGCTGCCGGCTTGCGCATTTTCTGATGCCAGTAATCATCCACCTGGTCGCCGACGGCGAGGTTGACCTGGCCGGGGCGGAGGTACTCGTTCCAGGCCTTCTTGGCGTGATTGAAATGCGCCCGGTCCTCCACCTGGTAC
>JBKHJK010000489.1:0-3125 GCA_046538215.1 Armatimonadota bacterium | reverse complement strand
CTCGCAAGCTGTCCGCCCTTTTTGGAGAAAGACCGCGAAGAGTTGCTGGAATGGACGCGCCAGCACGAAGATGTCACAGTGACGAAAATCGGAGAATCAGTGCTCGGTCGCGCCGTCCACGCCATCAGCGTCGGCGGCCCGAAAGATGAACCGGCTCCTCACGGTGTGGCCATCACCTGTGGCCAGCATTCGCCTCTGGAGATCATGGGGGGGCGGGTTCTCCGTCCGGTGATCGAAAATCTTCTCAACCGCCCCGAACTTCTCGCGGAGTGCAATTTCCACTTCGTCCCGACGGTGAATGTTGACTGCCAGCATTTCGGGGGCAACGGTCTGAATGCCAACCGCCGCAACAATAACCGTCACTGGATGGTCAACATCCAGCCGGAGAACCGGGCGTGTGTGGATTATTTTGATAGCCTGAAAGAAGCGGGACAGCGGATTGATTTCGCCATGGACATCCACGCGGGGGGCATCTTTCGCAACCATGTGCTCATGCACATGGCACAAAGCGATACAGTGTCACTTTCACACGAGGCTCTGGCCGCGCAGGAACAGTGGCGCGATCTGCTGGAAAAGCACGCGGGCTTGCGCCGGGATGATTGCAGCTCTCTGCCGCAGCTTAACCTGCGGGCCACCGATTACTTCCACCAGGTGCACGGCGCCACCGCCTTCTGCCTGGAGCTGAGTACATGCAGCTTTTACGACCCGCAGATCCGGCGTACGCGGCCCTTCGGCCAGGAGGCCATCGGGATTCTGGCTGACGGTCTGGTGCAGGCCTGGGCTGAAAAGTTTTTGCACAACTGAGGGCGTCTTATTCCACCGTGGTTTGCCCCGTGGAGAGGCTCGATGACTCCACAGCGTCACGGGCAACATCCCAGATCACGCTGGCGAGGAATAGTGCCACCACAAGTCCGGAAAGATAGAGCATTTGAGCTCCCAGCTCTCTCAGATCCTCGCCCCTGTTAAACCGCAGGATGATCCCAAAGATAATGCCGAGGAGAGGACAGAACACCGCGGTCACCAGCAGGGCGAGCATGCTGGCAGGGTGAACGCCCATGATCTCCGGCGGTTCCTCCTGTTCGATAAGAGCGAGGTTGTGGCCGGCGTGCATAAACCGCAGAAGCTCCCCTATCGCCCCCAGAAAGGCCGCGATCGTCAGTCCGGCGGTGACAAAAAAGAGCACCTGGGTGTCGAGGATTGCAAGAAAGCGCAGGGACTGAAGACGCTCGAAATCAAATTGGAAGACTGCTGAAAAGCCCCCGAGCTCTCTGGCAATGCGGAGGGCCACGGTGAGCAAGAGGCCGCCCGCTATCAGAGAGAGAACAGAGGTGACGAAGATGGCCGGACGTGCTTTTTTCAGCTCCTCTGCAAACTTTTTGTCGTACACCTTCATGCGTGTCTTTTTCCAGTCTTCATTGGGCTCTGCGCGTCCGGCCGCCGCTCCGGTGACCCCGGGCTCGGCGGCGGCAGCCACTCTGCGTGCGCGGCTGGCAGCGGCTTTTTCGTCCTCTTCTTTTTTCTTCCTGTCAGGTATCAGCGGAGCGCCGCATTCAAGGCACTGGGTATCCCACGGCCCGACCCTGGCGGCACAACGCGGACAGGTTTTTTCTTCGCGCGGCATAAACGTCCACACCTCTCGCAATAAATGAACTGTAGAAAAAAAAATCGAAAGAACCCTGTGCAATACCTATTCTTTTGTCTTATAATAATCACCTCCCTGCAAGACATTTTGCCGAACCAGCAGATATACCAGCCAGTCGCAGCAAAAGAAGGAATCGAGCGGGCGGTCACGGAATACTGCGTCACGCACATTCCATCACAGGAAGGAAGTAGTCGGTGGACGAAGTTTCTGCCGTAGCAGATAGCCAGGCGCCCCAACAGGACAAACCGACGAAGTTGCAGGGCATTACATTTTCGGCCACTATTCTTTCACTCGCTTTTGGTGTGGGGAGTTTCATCTGGGTTTACGTCGCCGGCATGATTTCCCACGGATCACAGGTGGGCGAAAGTGTACCGGTGATTCCGGCGATCGGCGCAGCGATGCTCTTGACCATTATCGCCCCGCTGCTGCGGAAGATCTGGGGTCGGCTTCACCTTAACCAGGCCAATGTTCTGCTCGTATATGTTTTTCTGTGTATCGCGGTCACCTGCACATCGGTCGGAGTTGTCCGACTCCTCATGCCGTCTCTGACAGCAGCGCAGTACTTCGCGTCGCCCGAAAACAATCTCGCCCGGATCCAGGACCATATCCCCACATGGCTTGCCCCGAATGATCCCGGCGTCGTCCGGGATATGTATGAAGGGGCCGACGGCGAGGTTATTCCGTGGAAGCCGTGGCTGGTTCCGCTGGCCGTGTGGACGGCCTTTTTGCTCGCGACTTTTGTGTCCATGCTGGGCATTATGACGCTGTTCAGACGCCGCTGGGCGGAAAAGGAACATTTAACATTCCCGATCGTTCATCTGGTTGAGAACGTTACCGATCAGTCCGAGGCACACTATGTGACGGCGTTTTTCCGCAACCCCGTGATGTGGGCGGGCTTTGCGCTGGCGGCCTTTTACAATATCATGAATATCATCCACGGGTTCAACCCGGCGGTTCCGGCGATGGGACGGAGCTATGACCTCGGGGGGTTATTTACCGAACGCCCCTGGTCGGCCATCCGCCCCTTCAGTATCGCCTGGCGGCCCGAGAACTTCGGGCTGGGCTACCTGGTCTCCACCGAGATCACGTTGTCGGTGTGGGTCTTTTTCCTCCTGCTGCGTTTCAGCAATGTGACGGCGGTCGCTGCGGGGTACGACATAGCGGGCTTTCCGTTTGACCGGGAGATTTCAGCAGGAGCATACCTGGCACTGGGGATATTTTTGATCTGGGTGGCCCGTGAAGAGCTCGCAGGGATCTTCCAGAAGGCTTTTGGCAGCCGCGTTGGGCTGGACGACAGCAACGAGCCGATGTCGTACCGCTGGGCGGTCATCAGCACAATTGCCGGGTTCGCAGTCATGGTGTTTATCGCGTGGAAAGCCGGGATGCTGCTGTGGACGGCCGGTCTCTATTTCGCGCTGATACTGCTGTTTGCACTGGTGTATGCACGGGCGCGGGCCGAAGCCGGTGCCGCAATGGTCTGGCT
>JBKHJK010000488.1:0-3127 GCA_046538215.1 Armatimonadota bacterium | reverse complement strand
TTGAGCAAGTTGTTCAGGGTCATTGGTGTCTCCGATGAGGAAGATGGCGGGATTGTGGCGGATGGCGGTCACGAGATGATCGTGCTCTTCGGCGCGGCCGACGAGCTCGTCAGCCCCCAGCACCACCGGGTTGATCTCCCGCGTAAGGCCTGACGCTGCATTTCGCAGCGCTCCCGCTAAATCCTGCCTGCTCACATCGCCAACGACCAACAGATCCACGTCGCTGTCGGAGCTTGCGAACAAAAATCCAGCAACCCTGCGCCGGACTTTGGACCACAGCGCTTCAGCAAGACGGCTCTGTGTTTGCATACTGCGAACAATTGTATGCATAAAGCGAACAGATGCCAAGGGGCCTGTGGTGAATCCGGGAGGTGAGGAAGAGGAGCCGCAAGCGGCATATTTTGCTCAAAAGTGAGTCAAGATTCGCTGATGAGCCCCCGGTGAGGCGCTGTGAGGCCTATAATGGCAGCAGCCGGAGGGTGGAGGTTGTTGGTTTGTGTGGGCCGCAAAGACTCACGACGGGCCGGCCTCAAACTTGGCGAAGGCAACGTCCCTTCGACGCGATCCCTCCAGTACGGCAACGACATACAACGAAGGCAACGACAGCGACGGACAACTGAGACAATGACAGCAGGGCTTATTACAACACGGCAGGGCTTATTGCAACTGAGAGATGATTTGCGACTGACGGGCCGCTTCTGGTGGCGCTGTGATGAATATCATCACCATTGAGAATCTGAGCAAGGATTTTGGCAAACACCGGGTGCTGGAGGACATCAGCCTGGAGGTTGATGGCGGCGAGGTGTTTGGATTCCTCGGGCCCAACGGTGCGGGGAAGACCACCACCATCCGGATCCTGCTGGGGCTTTTGGAGCCGAGTGAAGGCATCGCGACGGTGTTCGGCACGCGGCTGGCGGATCGTCCCGACCTGCGGCGCAGAATCGGCGTGCTGTTTGAGCATGACGCGCTGTACAAGCGGATGACGGCGTACGACAACCTCGAGTATTACGCGCGGCTGTATTCGGTGGACGACCCCCATGACCGGATCATGGAGCTTCTGGATTTCGTGGACCTCGCCGACCGGAAGGATGAGCCGATCGGGCGGTTTTCGACGGGGATGAAAAAGAAGCTGGGAGTGGCGCGGGCGCTGGTGCATGAGCCGGAGCTGCTGTTTTTCGATGAGCCCACCTCCGGGCTGGACCCCGAGGCGCAGCGGATGATCCGCGACCTCATCATCGAGCTGTCTGAGGGCGGTCAGATGACGGTTTTCCTCAACTCCCACAACCTCCACGAGGTCCAGCGGATCTGCACGAAGGTGGCGATCCTCCAGCAGGGGCGCATCCGGGCGTACGATTACGTGGAGCGGCTGCGCAACAGTGGGGGAGGGCGGCTGGAGATCACCGTCGCCGGGGCCGATGATGCGGCCAGAGCGCAGGAGGCGCTGGTTCATTCGCCGCTCGTGCGGGGCGTCCAGGTGGACAGGCTCACCCTGGGCATTGAGCTGGACGGGTACGGCAACCCCGAGATCATCCGCCACCTCGTCGAAAGCGGCGTGCGGATCGAAGAGGCGGCGAATGTCACGCGCTCGCTGGAGGATATCTATCTGCAGACGGTGCAGGGCGGTGAGGGAGAGTGAAGCTGCGGCACGTCTATCAGATCGCGCGGCGGGAGTTTCTGGACATCCTCTCCAACAAGAGCACCGTCATCGCGGGGCTGCTTTTCACCTCCTGGTTCAGCGTCTATCACGGCTTCGCGCTGGGGCAGACGGAGGCGGCGAAAGTCCAGGGCAGCTACGAGGCCTCGATACTGGCGATGACGGCGATGGTGGCGGTCTTCGTCGGCTATATCTACTCCGGACAGGCGTTTTTGTTCGAGAAGACCGAGGGGATCATCGAGACGCTGATGAGCACCCCCATCCGCCTGCGATCGTTATGGGTGGGGAAGGCTTTGGGCATCGCACTTCCGGCGTGGATATGCTCGCTGATATTCGGTGTCGCGTTTACTTTCCTGGGCCGGCATTATGCGGGCGTGGCGCTGGCGCCGGATCTGCCGATGATCCTGCACCTGCTGGTCGTGGTTCCGCTGTTTACCGTCGCGGCGGTGGGGATGATCGGGCTGTGGCAGCTCGTGCTGGGGATGCGCGAGAACCAGGTGGTCAATCTGCTGTGTTTTTTGGTGCTGTTTTTCGCCATATTTTTCAGCCGCACCATCCTCGAACAGGGCATCGCCACCTCCTGGCAGGCGGCGGTTTCGCTGTTTGTGATGGCCCTCGGTTTCGGCGGCTTCACCGTCTTTTTGAGCCGCTTTTTGTCGAAGGAGCGCATCGTCCGCACAATCCCCTGAACGGAATTCAGACCCCGGGTATCACGGCGCCGTGACCGTCACCGGAATCTCTCCGACCACCCCGCTGCATGAGGCCCTGAGCGCCCCCGATCCGGCGCTTTCGGCGTAGAAGACGCAGGTGGAGTTGACCGCCGCGGTGGCTGCATAGACCTCGACACGGCCAATATCGCCGATGACCTCCCACGTCGGATCGAAGTCAATGGGATCACCGTTCTGGTCGAATCCCGACGCCAGGATCTCGCGGGTCTCGCCGATGGTGCATGCGATGGCGTCGGGCTGCATGCGGATTTCGGTGAGCTCAGGCTCGACATCCCCGGTCACCGTCACGGCCGCCTCGGCATGGATGTCGCCGGAATCACAGCAGACATTCCCGGCCCCCGCGGTGGTGGCTGTGAAGACATACTGCGAGGTTGTGGACGCGGTTGCCATGGCGGGCTGGATGGTCCCGATGTCGCCCTCCACCGACCACTGCGGCTCAAAGTCAACGGGATTGCCGGCCTCGTTGCGTCCCTCGGCGGTGAAGACCTGAGTTTCGCCCACCGGGAGCGTGGCGGTGTCGGGAGTGAGATGGATGCTGTCGAGCCCCGCGCACGGAGCGCCGCTGCTGCCACAGCCGCCAGCGATGACAGCGGCCATCACAACGAGCACGCAGATCAGATGGCGCAATCGCAAAAGACGCCCTGTAAACCCCCTGTCAATACCCATATCATGTCCCCCTCATCTGTTGTTTTTTTGCCGTACCTGTAGGGCGGGGGCCTGTACCCCGCCGCGAGTTTTTATGGTG
>JBKHJK010000487.1:0-3131 GCA_046538215.1 Armatimonadota bacterium | reverse complement strand
CCTCAAGTATCTGCAGGCTCGCCTCATTCATCCGCTCAACATCATCATCAGAAAGCCAGTTGAAAGCCATGTCTGTGCCTCCGTGTTTCACTGCCAGGATGTTTTGGGGCCGCCGATGTCTTCGGCGACCGCGCCCAGGAAGGTCACCCGGCCCGGGAGTGTCTGGATGTAGCTGGCGGGGACCTTCGGTGTCACCTCGCCGTGGGTGCACAGCCGCCCGATGAAGCGCTGCCAGCTCATTCCCCTGCCGAGATAGGCGTTACACCAGAAGCTGCGATAGGTGGCACTCAGGAAGATATTCGGCCCGATGGTGTACGCGCACGGAGGGATTGACGACCAGTCGCCGCCCGCGCGCAGGGAGTTGTGCAGAACCGTCATGGGGTGGAGCTGCACAAATGAGGCCCGGGCCTGCCGCCAGATCGCCTCTTCACCGCCAAACTCCTCCCACAGATGTGGGTCCCAGAAGGCAAAATGTCCCGACCAGCCGATGCCGCCATACACCACCTCCGCACCCACACCGCCGGAGGCCTCTGCGATCATGTCGTCGTAGCGATCAATATTTTCAGTGCCGGGAAAGTGCACCTGATCGTCAGGTGGCCGCAGGTTCTCATCAATGGCCGAAAAGAGCTTCTGGTTGGCCGTGTTCTCAAACGACCAGGGCGAGTCTTTTTCAATGATGCTGCCGTCCGGATAGGCGTATTCGTCCATGAAAAACAGGTGAACGTGGCCGAGGTCGGTTCCGTTTTCGTTGATTTTCTCGGCCAGCATCGGATACTGCGCAGTTGGGCCGACCGGAAGCACGGCGACAAAGGGCCGGTCTTCCCCGGCGGCGGCGATGATCCGGTTGTGGATGTCATCGGCCAGGCGTTCGTACAGATCCGCCTCCTGTTCGATCACCTGTATCTCAAATTGCTGGTGATGGTGTGGCTCGCGCCGGGTGATATGCTGCTTGGCGATGCTGCGGACATAGTCACACACTTCGGCGTCGCGGTATGGGAGCATATCGAGCATATCTTTGCCAAATGCCATGATGAAAGCTCCTCTCAGGTTTGGATGGTGGGAAAGAATGGGGCAAGTTGGTTAATCGGCGCCGCACGGTTGAAACGCCGGACGAATGCGAACGACTCGGCGAAATTGACACCGCATATCGAGCCGTAATACCGCGCGGCGGCCTCAGTCTGTGCGAAAATGTCGGTCTTATGATGGTCCTCAAGGTACTGGTGCTGGCTTTTGTGGGCCTTCAGCGCCTCAATCTTCACCTCGAACGTCTCTCCGATATCCACGTACATCGTGGGCTCAAACGGGCATCCGGGCATCGGCGCACAGTGCAGGGTGATGGGGATACCGCCCGAGGCCGGCTCCTCGTTCTTGATATTGGCGTTCCCCGCGTTGATGGACGCGTTCAGCGTCACCCCGGCGGTCAGCCGGTGGTGGTGATGGTAGTCATCAGGGCTCAGAGTGATCAGAAGCTGCGGGTCCACCCGGCGGACGAGGTTGCGGAAGGCCATCTCCATCTCCTGGTAGTGGTCGTGATAATGCTCCATGAAATCATCGTCACCATAATCGAGCCACTCCAGGGAGACGCCCAGCACCTCGCAGACCTGCTGCATCTCCTCATGGCGGGTCTGTGCACGGACCTGTGGTTTAGCGCCCATGAGCCCGCCCATGTTGCCGTTGCAGGCCACCGCCAGCGTCACGTCAATTCCGGCACGGCTCTGCAGCGCCAGTGTTCCTGACAACAGGCTTTCATCGTCAGGATGTGCCACAACTGCCAGCACGCGAAGATCGTCTGCCATCGTACATCCCTCCTGTATGGAATTTCGTGTGTCATTGCCGGATACCTGCGTGGAGGTGATGATGAACTGCCGCAAACGCCAGATCACCGACAACTGCGTCCGCTTTTGCAGCCGGGGGCCCCTCAACACAGTGGAGGGGCGGCGGGGAGGGGAGCATCTCCGAGGGAGCATTGAACAAACCGAGCATCCATGCATACGGGGCCACAGGGAGGTTGTGCGGACGCCGTGAGAGAAACATCACGCATCACGACACGGATATTGGAGGGGTTCTATGACCATCGGACGGATCGTTGCCATTGCTCTGATTGGGCTGTTGATTGCTGGTGTTGCAGATGCGTTGCCGACCAATGATGTTATCACGATTACAGATTACAGCGACCGGGTTATTGATCCCGGCGGGGAGGCGGAGGACTGGCAGCCGGCCTTCCAGGCGGCCATTGCAAAGGCCCGCGAAACTCAGCAGCCGATCTACCTGCCGGTCGGGGAGTACAAAATACAGCAGGCCATCACCATCGAGCCGGTAAAGGTGGAGAAAACGCCGTTTGTTCGCAACTACATCCACATGTTCGGCGCCGACCGCTTCAAGACCAAAATCTCTCAGCAGGCCGAGAGCGAAAACTGCATCAACTGGACCGGCCCGGATGCAAAAAATTCCGCGGTCCACGGACACCTCGCCAGTATGACCATCGCCGGCGGGGCCATCGGTCTGAATATCAAGTACCACAACCGCTTCCACCTGGACAACTGCTACATCGTCGCAGCCAGCGAGTATGGCATCTATACGGAGGGCTATTCCAGCCGCTTCGAAAACTGTGTCGTGCGATGGTGCCGCAACATCGGCTTTTACGCCGGAGGGCATTTCAATGACAACATCATCCGCGACTTCTACTTCCAGCGCAATGCTATGGGCATCAAGTTCAACGGCGTCCACGGATCGCGGGTGGAAAGCTGTGCCTTTGAACGAAACGCAAAGGCCGCCATCATCATGAGCGGGATTCGCAATCTGACGCTGTGCAACAGCTACTTCGAGGGCAACGGCTACGCCAACGTTGACATTCTGCCTGTCGAGGGCGTGCCCCATACCGTCATGCTCGACCGCCTGTGCCGGGCGGTGTCCATCCACGACAACATTTTCCGCAAGAATATAGACGACCGGGGCGCTCTGCTGGCCATCGCGGACTTGCGCCACGGGCATATCTACGACAACTACTTCTACAACTACAACCCCGGTGGCCGGGCGGTGATGCTGTATGCACCTTCAGAGCTCCAACCAGAGCGTGAAACCGTCATCAGCGACCTGATTTTCGAGCACAACGCCCACGAGAACTTCGACAT
>JBKHJK010000486.1:0-3136 GCA_046538215.1 Armatimonadota bacterium | reverse complement strand
GTCTCATCCTGGTCGTCGGCGCATGTGCAGCGTACGGGCAACAGCCACCGGTCGAGCCGCTTCCGGAACCGATATTTGTGCATCCGGCGTATTCGCTCATCGCCCCGCTGCAACAGCAACAAAACTCCGAGCGCCGGGAGAGGGCGTTTCCGGGTTTTATTCAACTGGAGGATCTGCAAACCGGCGGGCCCGTCGAACCGCTTCCCGACAGGTCCGACGCCGACCTTGGTTTTGAGCCGCTCCTGTATTCGGGTGAGATGGATGAGATCGTGCGGAGATTTCAGGATGAGCGCGTGGTGTATCTGCCCCAGGACATCCTCCAGCCGCTGGAGCCCCGCATTCGCCTGGTGTGGCCGGAGGCGGATTCCGAGATCGTCGAGGGGTCATCCGTGACCTTCCAGTGGCTCAGCGCCGGGCCGATAAAGCAGGTTCGCCTCTATTACTATTACAGCAAATGCAGGCTGGCCGGTCGGTCACGTGGCAACCAGGGGAAGCTGATCACCGACAAAACCCTCAACAAACACCAGTACACGTGGGACAGCGTCCCCTGGGTGGACGGCAAAAGCCTTCGGGCCAGAATCGCCGGGTTTGATGAAGACGGCACCATGATCGCGGAGGATGAGATCGGGTTGCGGTACCGTCCGAAGGAGTTCACGAACCTTCCGGCAAACTGCATCGCCGTATTGAAACGCAAGCAGCGGCTGTACTGCTTCGCCGACGGGGTCATCCGGCGCATGCACCTGGTTTCCACGGCCCGCTATCCCTACCACACTCCGCCAATGCACCCCGGGGCCTACGACCGCCGGCGGGGGGCGATGGGAAAGGTATTTTATAAGGATCCCTGTGCGTGGTCGCGGATGTACGAATGTCAAATGCCGTACTGGATGGCCATTACCTCTACCGGCAGCCACGGGATCCACGCGACCTCTCCGCAATATTACTCGCGCCTGGGCAGCCCGGCGTCACACGGCTGTGTTCGACAGCACCGGGCTGATGCCCGCAAGCTGTATCAGATGACACCGGTGGGCACTCCGGTGTATGTGTTTTGAACCGGTGCCTGTCAAAGCCTCCATGCGCGAGATGTCTGTGTGAATTGTCAACAACCCGCTGATATGGTAAAATACGATGCAAATGCAGCGTAATCTGTCCACGCACAGGTTTTGCGAATGAATCCTTCCGGACCAGATACACGCCACAGCCCCCGCTTGCGGAGGCTGTGGTCGGATTATATGAACCTTCGGGAGCTGGTCAGTCTCGGTGACCTGATCGAAATGGCCCCGGCCGGTGATCCCCCTGATCGGTACCGCTTCCGCTACCGCTGCAAAACGCTTGCCCCCCCTGAAAAGAAGGGTTCTCCACGTATCATACAGTCCAGCGTTTGCGACCTCTATCTTCACCGCGACTACCCCAAGAAGCCCCCGCTGGCGATATGGCGCACTCCGATATTCCACCCCAATATCCTCCCACCAGAACGCGGCGGCACCGTCTGCTTTGGTGGATGGTCACCCGGCGAAACCCTGGCAGATCTTGTTTTACGCATCGGGGAAATGATACAGTATAAAAACTATGACCTCGATGATGCCCTCAATTTGCAGGCCGTCAAATGGGTCAGAAAACACAGAGCGCAATTTCCAATTGATGACAGCAACCTGGCCCCTGGATATTGATATACGCCCGTGATGGAGGCAATGACTATGCGGCGCGAATTCATCGTTGTTATTACACTTCTGGCGGTGTCCATGCTTTTTGCAGCTTCAGCAGTCGTCGATTTTGGTGACGCCGTCGCCCGCGTTGACCCCGCCGTGGTGATGATCTCGGTGGACAATCAGTCCGGTTCCGGATTTCTGGTTTCCAGCGACGGGCATATCGTCACCAACGGTCACGTCGTCGAAGGGGCCCTCGGTGGGGAGATCGTGGTGAAGCTGCAAAACGAGGAGACGCTGACGGCGCAACTCAGGCACCAGTCGGAGGCGCTGGACCTTGCGGTTGTGAAAATCGAGCGCAGCAACCTGCCGGTCGTCCAGTTCGCCTCGTCTGAAAAGCTTTCGCACGGCCAGGACGTGGCGGTGGTTGGGGGCCCGCTCGGGCTGGAGCACTCCGTCACCCGCGGTGTCATTTCAGCACTTTCACGCGAAATTGAAGGGAAGACATATCTGCAGATTGATGCGGCGCTCAATGAAGGCAACTCCGGGGGGCCTGTTATCAACGCCAGCGGTGAGGTTGTGGGTGTGGCCTCGAGTGTGGTTGCAGACGCCCAGAACGTCGGATTTGCGATACCGAGCGTGGAGGTAATGAAGTTTCTGCAGGCCAACGCAGTGCCATTCACCGCCGTTCTTGGAGACGCACCGGCGGAAGTGGCAGTTGAAGAAACGGCGCCTGAGGTGCCGATGCCCACCGAGACGGAGGGCGAGGCTGAACCAGCACCCGAAGAGGCAGAGCCGGCCATACCCGCTCCGGGCCCACCGGAGGCTGGACAGCTCCCGACAACGTGGATCATCTGGCCCGTTGTTATCAGCTTCGTTGTATCGGCGCTGACGGCGGTTGTTGTAAGTATGCTGATATTACGCGGCCGCGGCCCGGCTCCATCCGCCGGCCAGCAGGCTCCACCCCTGCAGCAGCCCCCCGCACAGGCTGCACCACAGCAGGAAGAAGACTTAAGCGACATTGATATCGAGCTGCACTGACACGCGGTCCAGCCGCACACGTGGGCCACAGCGCCACAGAGCAACAATAGTTGAAGGAGGCTTTGTCGTGGGCAAGGTAAATGTCACCATCATGGACACCACCGGCAGCAAGTCACAGGAAGCGTCGCTGCCAGATGACGCGGCTGTACGTCGAATCATCTCCAAGCTCGTGCAGATGATGAACCTCCCGACCACGGGACCGGACGGTCAGCCAATGAGCTACAAGTTTCATCATAAGGCTTCCGGCAAGCAGCTTGCAGATGAGCAGACCCTCAGTGACGCAGATGTCAAGGACGGGGACGTTCTGCGACTGCAGCCTGAAATTACGGCAGGGTGACCTGACACAGCAGATGAGCGACTCAAAAGAGGCATCTGAACACGATTTCATTGATGTTGACCTCCACGAGGACCGCTACCACCGACTTCGACTGATTCCCTGGTGGGACCAGGAG
>JBKHJK010000485.1:0-3138 GCA_046538215.1 Armatimonadota bacterium | reverse complement strand
GGGCAATTATTTCGTTGCTGCAGTCTTCTTCATTGTGGGTCTCCATCTACTTGATGTGATACCCCTGTCGTTCAGCGGCGCCTCTCCGGGCGAAGCAAAGCGTGAGGGCCTGCTGGCCGCTTTGATTCTGGGGCTGGTGTTTGGAATCGCACTCGGACCGTGTACCTTTGCATATATGGCGCCAATGCTGGCGGTGACGCTGAAGGTGGCCAGCACGCAGTTTTTGTATGCCGCCGCGCTGCTGTTGGTTTACGGAATCGGCCACTGCTCGGTGATCGTGGCCGCCGGTACGTCCACTGAAGCCGTGCAGGGATACCTGAAGTGGAGCGAAAAGTCGCGGGGAACCATTATCGTAAAGCAGATATGCGGTGTGCTGGTGATCCTTGGGGGACTCTACATGCTGTACACGGCCTGATAGTGCCCGATGTGGGCAGATTATGCGAAAGGAGTAAACAGCCATGGATGACATCAGGCGGAAAGTGCGCGAAAGCTACGCCAATATTACCAGCCAGGACGCCTCCAACTGCTGTGATAGCACCTTAGAAGATGAGCGGTCGGCCCGGATGGGTTACGACGAGGACGATCTCGGCACGGTGCCAGCGAGCGCAAACATGGGCCTGGGATGTGGCAACCCCACCGCGATCGCCGATCTCCAGTTGGAAGAAACTGTGCTCGACCTTGGTTCGGGCGGAGGCTTCGACTGTTTTCTTGCGGCGAATGCGGTCGGGGCTGACGGTATGGTCATCGGTATTGATATGACACGGGAGATGATCCAGCGGGCTCGACAGAACGCTGCGAGCGGGGGCTACGATAATGTGGAGTTCCGTCCGGGTGAAATAGAGGACCTTCCGGTACAGGACAATTCGGTTGATGTGGTCATCAGCAACTGTGTGATAAATGTTGTCCCCGATAAGAGGCAGGTCTTTGCGGAGGTCTGTCGCGTTTTGAAGCCGGGCGGGCGACTGCATGTATCCGACATCGTGACCGATCGCGAGCTTCCGGAGGCGATCGCGCACAATGTGGCGGCCTATGTGGGGTGTGTGGCAGGCGCGGTGCCGAAGCGGGATTATCTTGCTGCGATGGAGGAGGCGGGGCTCGATGAAATCAGGGTCGTCCACGAAGAAGACGCCACCGCGCTGCTGCAGGGATGTTGCCAGGACGATGAAAATGGTGCCGGATGTGGCGCGACGTTCGACGAAACCTCCGATGTGCACATCATTTCCATCACCGTCAGCGCAGTGAAGTCCCACTCATCGGTCTGAGGTAGCGGCACTACGACTCGAAGTGATACGCTACAGACCGCTCTTAATAGAGGAGGGGCGACAGATATGGAACAGTTATGGGAGCCAAATCCGGAGCATAAAGTTCACCCTCCCGACGAATATCCGCCAGAAGATGGCCGCTACTTGCGGGGCAATGATCTCTCGCCGATGGCCGTATGCGTCATTCTGAAATGGCGGGAGGACGAGATACCGCCGAGCATTGAGACGCTGGTGCGAACGGGCGTTGAATCAGGAGCTGCTCTGGCAGGGACGTTGCAGACCGAAAACATCGGTCTCGAGAAAATGATCTGCAATGTCGTCGCGAACCCCAACATCCGATATCTGATTATTACTGGTCCGGAATCTCCGGGTCATCTCACCGGACAGGCCGTCGTAGCACTTATAGACAACGGTGTGGATGAGAATTCGCGGATTATTGGTGCTGAGGTGCCCACGCCCTATCTGTACAACATCCCCGATGAGTCAATCGAGCGCTTCCGCAAGCAACTCCGCGTCGTGGACCTGATAGATGAGGGTGACCCGGCGGTTGTAAGGGAAGCGGTGGCAGCGTGCTGTCAGGAGGAGCCCACGGCCTTCAAAGACTACGAGCTATTTGATGCCGGAGCGTTCCCTGCCGGGCCGATTTGCTCGCCGGTGACCTGGAAGATACGTCAACCGACCTATGCACCGAAAAACGAAGAAGAACGCGATGCGGCCGAGCGCCTGCAGGACAGGATGGCTGAGATCGAGGCGAAGATACAGGGCAAGAAGCAACAGGAAAAAGACAACAACGGTGACCATAATTCGCCGGACTGAGAGCTGAGGAGAAAACAGTCGTCCGCCTGTGCGTACCTGACTTTTGAAAGAGTTGATCTATGTGCAGCGTTCCGTGATCCAGAAGCTCTCCATTCTCGACCGTTACCTCACCCTCTGGATTTTCCTCGCGATGGCATTCGGCGTAGGGGTCGGCTACCTGTTTCCCCGCGCCATCGAGGCCCTCAACGAGGCTTCCCAGATCGGCACGACCTCCCTGCCGCTGGCTATCGGCCTGATTCTTATGATGTATCCGCCGCTGGCCAAGGTCCGCTACGAGGAGCTTGGCGAGGCGTTTCGCAACTGGCGCGTGCTGGGCCTGTCGTTGATCCAGAACTGGTTGATCGGTCCGGTCCTCATGTTCGTCCTGGCCGTCCTGCTGCTGCGGGGCTATCCGGAGTACATGTACGGGCTGATCATGATCGGCCTGGCCCGCTGCATTGCGATGGTGCTTGTGTGGAATGAACTGGCAGACGGGGATTCGGAGTACTGCGCCGCCCTGGTCGCCTTTAATAGCGTATTTCAGGTCATTTTCTATTCCTTCTACGCCTACGTTTTCATCACCGTGCTCCCGCCGGTCTTCGGGCTTGAAGGCACCACCGTGGACATCACCATCGGAGAGATCGCACACAGCGTCTTCATCTACCTCGGAATCCCCTTCATTGCGGGAATTATCACGCGTTATTCACTGGTGGCGTTGAAAGATCGCGATTGGTACGAGCACAGCTTCATCCCGCGCATCAGTCCAATAACGCTCATCGCGCTGCTATTTACGATCATCGTCATGTTTTCGCTCAAGGGCGAATACATTGTAGAGCTTCCCCTGGACGTCGTGCGCATTGCCATTCCGTTGTTGATCTACTTCGTAGTGATGTTCCTGGTTTCATTCTTCCTGAGCATGAAAGTCGGGGCGAACTACGAACAAACTGCCACTCTCTCCTTCACTGCCGCCAGCAACAACTTCGAACTGGCCATCGCGGTGGCCGTGGCGGTCTTCGGCATCCAGTCGGGTGAGGCCTTCGCAGCAGTCATCGGTCCGCTGGTGGAGGTCCCCGTACTGATC
>JBKHJK010000484.1:0-3138 GCA_046538215.1 Armatimonadota bacterium | reverse complement strand
CATGTCAACCAGAAGCTGTCCCGATCCGACGGGCTCACTTCCGGAGGTGAAAGCCGCAGTGAGCGCTTTTGCCTCACCCGACACCGCCATCGGTGGCTGCATGACGTCCTTTATATCAAAACCGTCGCGGGCGTCGGAGGCCACACCGAATGCACGATTGGTCCGCTGCTGGCCGGCGGCGCTGACTGTGATCGGCACCTGCCAGTCGTCACCGTCATCTACTGACTGCACACTGGCAGATTCAACTGCATCTGCAGGCGCCGACAGACCCGGCGGTGGGAACTGCAACGAGACGCTGTCGTTCACCAGCAGCCAGTAGGCCTTGTATGGATCCATCACCACATCCGACAGCACGGGTTCCCAGGCGTAATCATTTTCAATTGGATCGTACTCAAAGATGGTGGGCACGAGCAACTGCCGCCTGTACGCTTCTTCAAGCGTCCATTCCCCGCCATCGGGGCCAATTACAGTGATCGTATCGAACCTGATCGGCACCCTGAAGGGGTTGCCAATCTGGTTCCAGCCCCTCAACAGCCGGAGTGTGAAGGCCCGGTCGGTGGGCACACTCCTGGCGTCATCGGGCAGGGTAATGACCTCTCGCGCCTGGTTGAGCAGCCAGAATCCCTCACCGGGGTTGATGTTTGTCACCATCGGATCCGGGAAGAACTTGTACTGTCCGGTTTCGGGAGCCCATCTGACGATCGTCGCGCTCCCGCCGGGCTGAAGGCTGCCAAGATCTGCAAAGACCGCCTCAGCGTCGTTGTTGTCGAACTCGTACGGTATCGAAATCATTTCAAGGCCGCGAGGCGACTCCAGTGGGTTCAGGACCGGTAGTGCCGGGATATTGAGGATTCGGGTCAGAGATTTGCCCTGCGGTCCGGTGAATTTCAATTCGAAACGTCCCGGCCGGGCAGCCGTAGCATGAAGGTTCCATGAAACTGATTTCAACTCATTGCGCCTCACGACGCCGATAGTCTTGGTGAGACTTTCGCCCTCCGCCAGCTCCAGGCCCACCGGAAGCTTCAGGCGAACGCTGGCGTCCAGCAGTGTCTGGGTGCCGAAATTGTCCACATAGGCCGCCACCGGGAATGGCGAACGCCCCTGTGAGTCAGTCAGATAGTAATTTTCAACCGTGTTCGGTGTGGACGGGTCGTCGCCTTCTTTCACCTGCAGTGCTGCGGGGCTGTAGGTCATGAACGCATAGGGGCGATCATAGTTTGCAGTGGACATCCCGACGCCGTAGTAGGTGACAAACCGGCACGACTCGCCGGGTGAAAGTTCCTCTGGCTCCCACTTCACCGCATAGGCCCAGTCCTCGCCGATCAGCGAAACACTGGAATTTGGCCTGAAGGAATACTGACCGTCGTTGCCGATATTGCGCATCAGACCCCATGCGATACTGTCCGGGAGACCTGCAGACCTGTTCGCCGCCCCGGGTTCGGTCACCGCATCCGCGTTGACCGTTCCCCGCACCGCGACATTGGGATTTTCAGGGTGATCGTAACTGACCCATGTGTCGGGCAAAGCCGTTATATCAAGGGAGGGATCAGGCAGTTGCGTCTCCACATTGATAGTCGTACCGTCCGGAAGAATGATGTCCTGACCGTCGGTCGTTGAAGCGCCAAACGAGGCATCAAACACAATTCGAAGACCGACATCATGTGTCTCGCGGGTGGTGTTGGTGATCACATACTCCACCTGCAAGGTATCTCCGATGAGCGTATATATCTGTCGGGCCTCGATCCAGTCTGTAACATTGCCGTCGTCGTCAAAGGCGGCCGGTATTCGTGGCACGCCCACGATATCGCGGGTACCCCGTGTTGGTGGAGCAACCCAGAAGTCAGTGAGATCGGCTGCGGCATCCTGGGAGTCCTCGTTGGCCATCAGCTGGTGAATGTCGTACAGCCCGCCTTCTTCATCCTCCGGATCGCCCAGAGTGTCCACGGCAAACGTCGTTTTCGAACTCAGAACTTCACCGAGCGGACCGACGCTCCGTACGCTGGCAATGGCGAGGCCCTCGTCGCCATTGCGTGTGGGGTCACCGCCAATCGGTGCCGAATTTCCGGTAAGAAGCTGGAACCGTCCCGCTGGATACCATTGCCATTCGGGGTCCTCAGCTGTTCCCGTATTTATCGCTTCCGGCTCCTCGACCACCAGGCGTGTCAGGCCGCCGGGATGGTCCAGGGTCATCAGCCCTGCCATCACCGGCACCGCCAGCATGGCGGAAATAATGACAGTCAGCACAAAGATTGCCTGCCCTGTCCGCTCAGTTGTCGTTCTGCGATGAGAGCCCACGCAACTTCAGCTCCTCCCGACAGTCGCTCTTACCGTATTTTATTGAATGATGTTACCGCTTGCACTGCACGGCCCTCGGGTGTAGTTGCCGTAATCCGGGCGAGATACCTGCCCCGGGGGGCCCGGGCGCCGTGGCGGTTATGGCCGTTCCATGTCAAGGTTTGCGCGACACCACCGGCCGCATCTGTCCGTCCCAGGGTCGCGATTGGCACGCCGGAAATGTTCATGATGTCCGCTTCAACTGTCGCCGACCGGCTCAGGGTAAAGCTCAAGTTCACCGCGCCGGATCGCAGCGCATTTGTGGTGACCGACTGGACTGCCAGCGCGCTGTCGTCAGTCATAGAGGCCTCAATTTTCAGATGTCGAACCTGCCGGCTGTCCCCGCTGCGGAAGGTGTAGCCGTTGCTGGTTCGCATGAACACATTCCGTCCGGCATCCACATCCCGCAACATGAGGGACACATCGGCAGGCACCGTCATGCCGAGGTCGGGCCATGTGATTGTCACTTCGGTGTTGGGCCCCGGCGGTACGACGGCGACATCCCACTGCTGTGTCTCACTCACGCTGCTGCGGATGTCCCGTACGTATCGCCCGGAAGTCCCGTCTGACGGGGTCATGTACAACTGCACGCCGTCCGTGAGTGCCGGAGGTTCTGAAAGGTCCAGACCGATGTCAAAGCGCTCGGTGCCCTGCGGGCTCACGCCGATGTAGTTGCTTGGGTCCTGCGTTGCGCCGGCCCTGGCAGAGAGTCGCAGATGCCAGCTGTCGTCGGTCGGTTCATAGGCCGGCGTTTCAGGCTTCTGCGCAGTCCGCATGGCCGCCGTACTTGAACTGGGGTTATAC
>JBKHJK010000483.1:0-3143 GCA_046538215.1 Armatimonadota bacterium | reverse complement strand
TTCCAAAGCCGGCCGCAGCGTTTTCACAGTTCAACACACAGAAGTCGATATCGTGCTCCTCTTTGATCTGTTGGAGCCGTTTCTCCACGGCACGACGCCCCGGTCGCCCGACGACATCTCCGACGAGCAAAATGCGCAAAATACTGCCTCTCTCCTTGTTGATGCGCGTCGGTTACTTGGCGTATTCAACCGCGCGGGTTTCTCGGATGATGGTGACACGTATCTGGCCGGGATAATCAACTTCGCTTTCGACCCGGTCCACGATGCCCCTGGCGAGGCGGTGGGCGGCCAGATCATCAATCTTTTCGGGCTTGACCGTGACACGTATCTCCCGGCCGGCCTGTATGGCATAGACCTTTTCGACGCCGTCGAACTCCTTGGCGACGTTTTCAAGCATCTCCAGTCGCTTGACGTACTTCTCAAGGGTTTCGCGACGTGCTCCAGGGCGTGCTGCTGAGATGGCGTCGGCGGCCTGGACGAGTGCGGCCTCTACGGACTGGGCTTCGACGTCATCGTGGTGTGCCTGTACAGCGTGCAGCACGGCAGGACGCTCCCCGTATTCAGACAGGATGTCGAAGCCGATGGTGGCATGTCCGCCCTCGCGTTCAGCGTCCACTGCCTTTCCGATGTCGTGAAGCAGTCCGGCGCGGCGGGCAATCTCGGATCGCCCCCCGACTTCAGCCGTCATGCGGCCCGCCAGCATCGAGACCTCCTTGGAGTGCTTGAGGACATTCTGTCCGTAGCTGGTGCGGAATTGCAGGCGACCGAGCAGCCGGATGAGCTCTGGATGAAGGTTGCTGACACCACATTCAAAGGCGGCGGCTTCACCGAGTTCGCGCATGCGCTCATCCAGCTCATCGGTGGCCTTCTGCACCATCTCTTCGATCCTGGCGGGGTGGATGCGCCCGTCACTGACAAGGCGCTCCAGGGCGATACGTGCAATCTCGCGCTTGACCGGATCGAATCCCGACAGCACAACGGCCTCCGGGGTGTCATCAACAATCAGGTCAATACCGGTGAGCTGCTCGAAAGAGCGGATATTTCGCCCCTCGCGGCCGATGATGCGGCCTTTCATCTCATCACTCGGCAGACTGACGACAGAAACGGTGGTCTCGGTGGTATGTTCCACGGCGCAGTTCTGTATCGCTTCGGTCACGATCTTCCCGGCTTCCCGGGAGCAGATCTCCTGGGCCTGCTGGCGCTTGCGGGCGATGAGCTGCGTCACCTCCTGTGACACCTCATCTTCCGCCTGTTTCAGGACGATTTCCCGGGCCTCGCTGCGGGTCAAAGCGGCGATCCGCTGCAGGTCCTCTTCAACCTGTTTTTCGGCCTCTTCAATTTGGGCCTCGCGCTCATCAAGATGTGCGTTGCGGTCGGCGAGGCTCTGCTCGCGTCGTTCGAACTCCTCCATCTTGCGATCAATATTATCTTCCCGCTGTTCGAGGCGCTGCTTGGTTTTCTGGTTCTCAAGGCGTGCCTCTTTGAGCTCTTCTTCCACCTCGTTGCGAAACTGCAGCATCTTCTCTTTCGCCTGCAGCTTTATCTCCCGCCGCTCATTTTCGACCGCACGCTCCATCTCCTCTTTGACCTGTTGAATTTCCTCTGACTTGGCTTCAAGCTGTGCACGCAGGCATGAGTTGATCCACCAGGCGTACACAACGGCTACAAACAGGCCAATGGCGACAATTGCCGCCGGTATAATCGTTGATATATCTGAAAGGAGATCCATCAGTAGGGACACCTCCGTAATTGATGCCGTCCATCACCTGTTGCCGGAATTGCGGGCGCTTCAGTCATCAGCTTCGAGCGCTTCGATTGCTGACATGATGTAATCGTGTTCGAACCCGTGTCTGCGCAGGTATGAAAAAATAGTGCGCTTTCGTTTGTCGGGTTCCCTGTCACGCAACTTTGCGGCTCGCTTCTCGACCAGCTCATGCGCCCACCGCTGCTCGTCTTCGGCAGTGACGGCGTCATAGACGACCTCTTCGGCCAGCAGCCGGTCCACGCCCTCAGAGACCAGCTTTGCCACCAGTCCCTCACGCCCGTACCGCTGCTTGAGTGCGTACGCCTGGACGCGGTCTTCGGCGTACTGTCGGTCGTCGAGATAGCCGAGCTTCTGCAGCCAGCTGGTTACTTCGGCTATGGTGTGATCGGCAAAATCATGCTTTTTTTGCAAACGGTGCTTCAGGTCCTTGGTCGTTCGCCCCCTGCTTCGTAAAAGTCGCAGGGCAGCCGTTTTGGCGCGATGAAGTTCATCGGCCCGGGTCAGCTTGTCAAGTTGCCGGGTATCAAGTTCGGTTCCAACGTCTATCTGTAGCTGCTGCAACAGTGATGGTGGGCACTGCAGCGTATGTCCATCATTGAACCGGACGGTCGCCACCCTGCCCTCACCACTGCAGTCTATCGCGGCAATCGTGCTCAAAGGCACCAACCACCTCCCGAAATTGCAATAGGGACCGCAGTTACTGCTCGTCCTCCTGGTTTTCAGTGTCCTCTTCGCCGGCTTCAGCATCCGGCATATCCAGTCCGGGCAGGCCCGCTTCTTCGCGAACAGCATTTTCGAGCTCCAGGGCGATATCGGGATTGTTTTCCAGGAACTCACAGGCGTTTTCGCGGCCCTGTCCAAGACGCTCCTCGCCGTAGCTATACCACGAGCCGGCACGTTCGACAATATCGTATTCTTCGGCAACATCCAGCAGGCAGCCCTCCTTGGAGATACCGGTGCCGAAGATGATGTCAAACTCCGCCCGCCGGAACGGTGGAGCGACCTTGTTCTTTTTTATCCGCGCGGAGGTGCGGCCGCCGATGACTTCCGAGCCACGCTTGATCGATTCTCGCTGCCGGAGCTCTATGCGCACAGACGACCAGAATTTCAGCGCCCGCCCGCCGGGGGTGGTCTCGGGATTTCCGAACATCACCCCGACTTTTTCACGAATCTGGTTGATGAACATGACGACAGTGCGGGCGTTGGACACAGAGCCGCCGATTTTCCGGAGGGCCTTGCTCATCAGTCGCGCCTGCAGCCCCACCTGCTGGTCGCCCATCTCCCCCTTGATTTCCACCTCGGGAATCAGGGCGGCGACGGAATCGATCACGACGATATCCACGGCATTGGTTCGGACGAGCATTTCCGTGATTTCCAG
>JBKHJK010000482.1:0-3154 GCA_046538215.1 Armatimonadota bacterium | reverse complement strand
ATTCAGCACACTGCAGGAGGGCCGGGAGATAGCAAAGCGGGCCAAGCTGCAGAAGCCGACCGATTCAGCCATTGCCGAAAAACTCATCACCCGCTACAGCCTCGGGCAGGGACGGGCCCTGGGTGTGGTGTATCCGGGCTCTGCAGCGGCCGTCACCCCGAATCTGGACTTCTCTTTCGAGGCGCTCGGTGAATACGAATACTGGGCGACCTTCGCCACCAAAGCCGTCCTGTGGGCCGCCGGTCATCATTCCACCATTGACCTTGCCCGCTGGCCTTCAGAGACGATGAAAGTGGGCCGCCGTACTCTCCCCCGCTCTCAGAGTGTGTATTTTACCAATTGCCACGAAGAATCGGCGGAAATCACCGTCCACTGCGCCCTATGCACGCAGGAGGGCAGCCGCATTGACCTGGGGACTGACACACGCAGCGTCTCACCCGATGAAACGACCGGCGTCTCGGTGGAAATACCACAACTGCCGGCGGGGACCTATTACCTGGAAGCGCAGATGAAAGGCCCGGACGGCGTCGAAACCTTCGGCATCCAGGGGATAGAGATTACCTCAGTGAACGCGGTGGAAAACGTCGAGGTGGCCGAAGAGTTTGTGGAGGCGGGCGATAAAGTCCACGGCATGGCCAGCTTCGCCTTCGACAGCCTGCCGGAGGAATGCAGTGCGGAGGCGCGGCTGCGCGACTCTGAAGGGCGTCTCTGGGCCGTCGAGCCGCTTTCGGTCGTGGATGGTGCGGCTGAATTCACCATCAGCGTGCCGGAATTCACCACCATCCTCACCCGGGCGGAGGTCGCCGTCGTGGATGTCATCGGCGATGTCTCCACCGAATATGCGACCTTCCGCGTCCCGGACCGGCGGCGGGATCAGTTCAACTTCGTCATGTGGGATTACCCTCGCGGCATACCAGGCTACTGGGGACTGCGGAGCCTGCGCGACAATGGAGTCACAGCTATTCTCAACGGAAATCCGAATCCCCCTGCAGAAATTGCGGCGGTGGATCTTGCATACGTCCCCTACACGACACGCATCCTCGAAGAATATGACGAAGACATGGTGATGAAGCCGGCCTGCTGGAATGACGATGAGGCAATCAGCAAGCACGTGCAGGCAATCGCCGACAAATACCTCGGAGCACGGCAGCACGGCGTGTATGTCTATTCATTGGGTGATGAAAACGATACCCGCGGGGCCTGTGCGCATCCGGCGTGTCTTCAGGCCTACCGGACGTGGCTGCAGTCACAATACGAAAGCATCGAGGCGCTCAACGAATCGTGGGACAGCGAGTACGACTCGTTTGATGAGATAGAGCTGTACAAAGAGGGAGATATCAACGCGCAGGCTGCTCTCAATGATGGGCATCCGGCGCGCTGGTATGACCGCCAGGCCTTCAAGCGATATAACTACGCCTATTACTGCAACCGCTACGCCGAGGCCTATGCGGAGATGGATCCGCAGGCGATCACCGGCTTCGAGGGCGCCGGAGGGCTTGGTGACGACTACCACGAGATCATCAGCCAGGTCGGCTTCTGGGGCCCGTACCCCTCAATCGGTGACGACATCATCCGCTCACTGGCTCCTCGGTCGCTGATTACCTCCAATTGGATGGGCTATCATCGGGAGGCGCTGCCGATGGTGGAAAAAATGTGGCGGATGATCAGCAACGGCTGCCACGGTGTGTGGTGGTGGCGGTGGGACAATATCGGGCGCTTCCACGGCTTTTTAGCCCCCGATTTCCACCCCTGGGACGACACGAGTCAGCCGGTCATTGATGAAATGCAGGACATCCGCGACGGTGTCGGCACGTTTATGCTGCATGCCGATATGCCCCATGACGGTGTTGGCCTGCTGTATTCAATGCCCTCGGTGTATGCCGGCGAATCGGCCCCGAGGCGGCGCGGACAGCAGGAGCGCGCTCATATCGGCTTTCTGGAGGCCACCCAGGATATCGGCCTGCAAGCGCACTATCTGTGCGATGATACCGTGATAGACGGCGACCTCAACGACGGCGATGAAAGAGCACTACTTCTGCCGATGTGTCGGGCCATTCCGGATGCGGTCGCTGAAGAGATCCGGACATTTGTCGAACACGGCGGGCTTTTGATCGCCGACGTGCGTCCCGGTATCCGCGATGGACATATCAAGCCCCGTGAAGCGGGCGTCCTCGATGATGTCTTTGGCATTGCGCAGGACCCGTCGTCACTCGGAGGCATGGAGCGCACGCAAATCCAGTCGCGGATTGATCTGGACGGCACCCGGGTTGAGCTGAATATGGTCGCAGATGTCGCTCTCGATCTGCAACTTGATGGCGCGGAGGCCCTGGCACAGCTCGATGACACGCCACTGGTGACCATCAACGAATACGGCGACGGCCACGCCGTGCTGCTGAACTTCAATCTCGAAAGCTACGACGAGCTTCGCGAGTCCGGTGACGAGATACCGGTCCGGAAGCTGCTCGGGGCACTGTACGCGAAGCATAATATCGCCCCACCCTTCGACCAGAAGCAGCCCGGCGGGCCCCTGCGAGGGACTGAAACCGTCCGCTGGGAATCCGGCGACATTACCCTCATCGGCCTGTTCAAAACCGCCGGAGAGGACACGACCGCCGTCACCGAACTGCCGGAACCGCTGCACGCCTACGACCTGCGCCGGGACACATACCTCGGCGAGGTCAGCCGCATTGAAGGGAAGCTCCGCAAAGGCTACGCGAACCTCTATGCCCTGCTGCCCCGGCGGCTTGGTAACATTCTCCTTGAGCTCCGGGAGGACACCGCCGCGCCCGGTGATGTGGTGGATGGATACGCGCGGTTCCGTGGCGAGCTGCTCGGGCATGTTCCTATGAAGCTGCGGGTGTTCCGGCCCGATGGCACCGAGCGGCAGTGGCCGCGAATGCAAATGCTGACCGATGGCCGCGCGGCCGAGTTCGAGCTACCCATCCCCTACAACGCTCAGCCCGGAACATGGACAATCCACGCCACCGACCTTTTCACCAACCAGATCGTCGAAACAACCCTGCAAGTGCAGGCCAGAGAATAGATATGAGGATAGCTACAGCCTGCGGCACGATAATGAAGGCCGGGCGGTGGTGGCTGCCGGCCCGGCCTTTGTTTTTGCATCACGTTGCTGGTGAAGCTGCTGCGTGTGCTA
>JBKHJK010000481.1:0-3162 GCA_046538215.1 Armatimonadota bacterium | reverse complement strand
GTCCAACACACTGGTGTCTCTGAGGCAATTGGGATTTCGGCAGGACACGATGGACGACTTCGACAGGCTGATCAACATGCAGCAGGGGCTGCTTCTGGTTACCGGCCCGACCGGCAGCGGGAAAACCACAACGCTGTACGCATCCCTTCACAAGCTCAATGACGACACTCGCAACATTACGACGGTCGAGGATCCGATTGAATACGAGGTGGATGGGCTGAACCAGGTGGCGGTGAACCGTGCGGTGGATGTCACCTTCGCCACGGCGCTGCGAAGCATCCTGCGCCAGGACCCTGACGTGGTGCTGGTCGGTGAGGTGCGGGACCTGGAGACCGCCCAGATGACCTTCCGGGCTTCTCTGACGGGCCACCTGTGTCTGTCCACGCTTCACACCAATGACGCTCCGTCGGCGGCGACCCGTCTGATTGACATCGGCATCCCGCCCTACATCACGGCCTCCTCACTCATCGGCGTCCTCGCCCAGCGGCTGGTGCGCAAGCTCTGCACGCGGTGCCGGGAAGAGGTGGAGCCGACCGAGCAGGAGCTGGAGCGGCTTCAGCTCAGCAAAGAGCAGGCCTCGAAGATCAAATTCCACCGCGCCCGGGGCTGTCACAGCTGCCGGAATACCGGATACAACGGACGCACCGCCCTCTACGAGCTGATGGTGGTCAACAACGATGTCCGGCAGGCCATCGCCGGTGGCGCGAACGCATCAGAGCTACGTAAGATCGCCAGGCACAGCGGCATGAAGACACTGAAATACGACGGCCTGGCGAAGATCAATGCCGGTATCACCAGTGCCAATGAGGTTGCCGGGGTCATGTTCATCGGTGACGAGCTTGGCTGAGATACGCGTGAGCGTGTTTGACGGTCATTGCAACGACAATCAGCAAAAAAGACCGGCGCCCGTAAAGGGCAGCCGGTCTTCGTATGTACATTTGCCGCAGAGGTCAGGAGGCGACGTCGTAGGCCTCCATCGCCTCGTCTGAAACCTCGAAGTTGGAGTAAATCTGCTCCACGTCGTCGTGATCGTTGAGCCTGTCCAGGAGCCTCATGACCTTCGGTGCATCGCTGTCAGAAACCTCGTGGGTGGCGTTGGGGATCATGGTTAGCTCTGAACGTTTTGTCTCCAGCCCTGCATCTCTGAGCGCTTCGTACACATCCGTCAGATCCTGCGGGTCGCTGCGGACCTCAATCGTCCCGTCGTCCTCATCCATGATGACGTCCTCTGCGCCTGCCTCGGCTCCGATCATGAAAACCTCGTCATAATCGCATTCTTCACTCTGAAGGGTGACGACGCCCTTGCTCTCAAACATCCACCTGACGGATCCGGCTTCCCCGAGGCTCCCCTGGTGCTCTTTCATGATATTGCGGATTTCAGCGACCGTCCGTTTATTGTTATCGGTGAGGACCTTAATGATCATCGCAACCCCTGTAGGGCCATAGCCCTCATACACAGCGGGCTCGTAATTGACGCCTTCGAGTTCACCGGTGCCGGCCTTGATGGCGCGTTCGATGTTTTCCTTGGGCATTTCGGCGTCTTTGGCCTTGTCAATGTACATCCGCAGGTTCGGATTGTACTCGGGATCACCGCCGCCTTCGCGCGCCGCAACCTGGATCATCCGCGAAAGCTTGCTGAACTGTTTCGCGCGCCTTTTATCCTGACGGGTTTTTCGATGGACCCGATTGGCCCACTTCGAATGTCCTGCCATACCGTATGCCTCCATGAATTGGCTAAAAATATCTCACATTAATTATATAATTTGGACTGTCCACATGCAAGCGAATGGAGCAGACCAGGAGGAAGAAAACGGCCACAGGTTACCACTCCCCGTGGCCGCCAGATTCTCTCCGAGACGGCGGCGGTATTGCGCCGGTTGATGGGCCCGGAAATCAGGCCCCGGCGTTCTGGTTTTGCATGTGTTCGGCCAGCACGGCGGCGGTGGCGCAGACATTGGTGACATCATCAATCGTGGCACCCCGCGAGAGGTCCATACCAACCTTCGCCAGCCCCTGCAAAAGTGGCCCGTATGCCCCCGCGTTGCACAGGCGCTGGGTGAGCTTATAGGCGATATTGCCTGCGTCCAGATCCGGGAAAATGAGGGTATTCGCCCGCCCCCGCAGGTGGCTGTTATCGCATTTCATCTCCGCGACTTCCGGGACCAGCGCTGCATCGGCCTGAAGTTCGCCCTCGATGAGAAGATCGGGCCGCTTCTCACACGCGATCTCCGTTGCCTCCCGGACCTTATCAACATCCGGGTGGCTGGCACTACCCATGGTGGAAAATGACAGCATGGCGATGCGCGGCTCCACCTGGAAATACGCCTCACAACTGTCGGCGCTGGAAATGGCGATATCTGCAAGCTGCTCGGGAGTGGGATTGGGATTCACACCTGCGTCGGCGTAGATAAATGCGCCGTGATGGCCCATGTGCTTTTGTTTGGTAATCATGACAAAGCAGCTTGATGCCAGCGACAGCCCGGGTCTGGGACCAACGATCTGGAACAGAGGGCGCAAAACATCGGGTGTCGGGTGAACGGCGCCCGCAACCGTCGCGTCAACCTCACCCCGTTGCAGCATCAGTGCGGCGGCATACAGCGGGTCACAAACCTGCTGCTCGGCGTCGTTCTCGCTGATGCCCTTATGCTTGCGGAGATCGAAGAACATCTCTGCATTGGTGCACAGCGTCTCTTCGGTGAGCGGATCGCATATTTGAATGTCATCAAGATCCACATGAAGCGAGTGAGCTTCGGCATGGATTTTGTTTTTGTCACCGACGAGGACGACCCTGCCTATCTTTCTATCAATGATCTGGCGGGCGGCACACAGCGTGCGGGGGTCGGTGCTTTCGGGAAGTGCAATTGTCTTTTGTGTTTTGCGGGCGCGTTCGAGAATGGATTGCAGCACGTCAATCTGTGGCATAAAAGTTCGACCTTTCCGTATGTGGCCTGTCACCCGGATGGTTCGATCCCGGCTGGAGGCGCAAAGAGCTTGATATCAAAACTTGTAAATATCCAGGGCCGATTCGAAGCTGGCGACCCAGGTGTTTTCGTTGATCTTCTCACCAAGCTGGCTGCCACGCTGCTGGGCGTATTCGGGGGTCTGGATGACCATCTTTCCTTCGATGGGCAGGTCCATGGTAAACGGCTCACACTTCTCAAC
>JBKHJK010000480.1:0-3163 GCA_046538215.1 Armatimonadota bacterium | reverse complement strand
GCGTTCTCCAGCGCCTCGCAATAACACGAGCTGTGGATGAAGCCGCATATCCCGCAGATACGTTCGGCGATGAAGGGAACCTGGGTGTACGTCAGCGCGGTGGCTCCGATCTTTTCAATGCCGCGATGGTTATAGAAGCCGCGGTAGTCGCAGCCGACGATGGTCTCGCCGTCCACGAACAACCGGAAGTATTCCGGCTCCTCGAGGGTGGGATAGAAGGGACCCAGCCCTACCACGGTGGCGTTTTCGGCATCTTCGGGCGGGTCGCGGCGCTCCGGTGCCACTCCCTCCACAGGCTCGGGGTCAATGTCATGTGCAACATCCGAGCGCAGGGGGTACAGATCCTCGGGCCAGTCATCCGGCAGCACCAGCCTGCGGTCGTCATCCAGATTATTGAAGGTGATGCCCAGGAGGTCCTGGGTTTCCCGCTCCGCCCATGAGGCGCCCGGGATGATGCCGGTGATGGAGGCAAGCTGCGGATCCCCCGGCTCCAGCCGCACCTGCACCGTCATAAACACGTGCTCTTCATCGAGGGCGAAAACATGGGAGACGGCGAAATCACCCCGGTCTTCCCGCTCGTCGGCACCGATAGTTACAACGTACCGTCCGTCGAGATTCTCGAGCACGTGACGGCAGGCCTCCACGACGTCTTCGGGCTCGACGGTCATATAAAACTGACCCTGCGCCCGCTCTTCGACGGAGCGCACAAAGCCGTTAGTCTCCAGTTCCAACTCCAGCTTCCTTACGTCGTCAACAGTCGCCATCCACGCTTCTCCTATCTATTCAGCCATCATCGGCATCCAGCCGATACGGCGATGGTCAGTTCTACATTTTTAACGCACATACGTTACGGATAGCCTAGTGCGAGCATCACGGCGATTGCCGCGATCACTCCCACGACCATCCACAGCAGATACACCTGTGCGATCCCCACATGGATGCGCGAACATCCCCGCACGAGCCGCTCTCCGAGACGGATGAGGGGATAATATGCCCACCTGTCGAAATCGGCCGCGTTTCGCAGCCATTCCATCGAGGGGGCTTTCAACGGCGGCAACTTCGGCCACAACCCCTCCGTCTCGAACGGTCCGATCTCGATATGCAGCAGATCTTTGAAGGGCCGGTAGAAGCTGTGAGCCCGGTAGGCCGATTCCACGTCACCGTGCTCTTCGCCACAGTGCCAGACTTCAGACACCTTCACCTCTGATGCCCCGGCCCGGTAGATCATATAGACGATGACACCCGTTGCAAACAGGGCAATCAGCACCGGCCACGGCACCCACGCGCCCTCTGCCCCGGTGATGGTACTGAGCTGCAGCCCGGCCCATCCACCGCCGAAGATGGAGGCAAAATCCGGGGCGTAGGCAGGGCCCAACACGCCGGCGACCGCCTGGTAGATCGGCCTGGCTGCGATCATTGGCGCCACGCCGAACAGCACGCAGAATACCGCCAGCACAAGCTGTGGAACAACCATGCTTGCAGGGACTTCGGAAATGTTTTCAGTGTCAACGGGCGCCCGAAGCCTGCCAAAAAACGCTGCCGCCAGGAACTTCAGGAGTAATGCCAGTGTGGCGATCGAAATAAACATCGCGATGAGACCGAAAGCAGCCGCAAAGGGCGAAATCTTGCCGCCGATGATTGATGCATGATAGATCAGCCATTTGCTCGAAAAGCCGCTGAATGGTGGCATGCCGGAGATTGACAGCGAGCCCGCCAGGGCGGCCACGACAGTCACAGGCATCACGGCGGCCAATCCCCCGACGAGGTTCAAGTCCCGAGCTCCCGCGCGGTCCTCAATGGCCCCGGCATTCAAAAACAAACACGACTTGCCGAAAGCATCGTTGACGAGGTGGAAAATCGCAGCAAGCAGAGCGGCCACCGCGAGGGGTGGACTGATGGGACGGAAGTACGCTGCCAGTCCGACCGCCAGGAGTATATAGCCAAGCTGCCCGATCAGATTGAATGACAGCAGCCGCTTGGTATCATCCTGAACCAGGGCCGTCAAAGTCCCCAGGGCGATGGAGGCGGTGCCGAATGATGCCAGCACGATGCCCCATGTCTGGCACGGATCCGAGATGGGCAGCGCCTGGCAGAAAATGCGCACGAGACCGTATATTCCAAGCTTCGTCATGGTCCCGGCGAAGGCCGCCGAGGCCGGGGCTGGAGCGGCCGGGTATGCGTCGGGGAGCCAGTCGCCAAAGGGGAAGATTCCGACTTTTGTGGCAAAGCCGATGAAAAACAGCCCCAGCACCACATGCAGCAGAACCGGTGTCTGCTCCGACATCGCCGCAAGACCCGCACCGAGTGCGTCAAAGTTGAAGGAGTGCCCGCCGTAGGAATAGGTGATGATGGCCGCCGCCACCAACCCCGCCGTCGCCACGTGGGTGACGATGAAGTACTTCAGACCAGCGCGGAGCGACACCGGGTTTTCCCGGTCGTGCACCACCAGCACGTACGACGCCAGTGTCATGAATTCCCAGAAGACCAGGAAAAACAGCATATCCCAGCTACAGACCACGCCGAAAACGCTCGCCAGAAACAGCAGCAGGATGGGATAGAAGCGCAGGTATCCGCCGGTGTCTTTCTCCATGGCCCGGACGGCGAACAGCGAGGTGCATGCCGCAATCAGCGACAGGACGATGAGAAACACGGCCGACAGATAATCAACCTTCAGCGCAAAGCTGGCCCCGATGCCGGGGACCTCAAACAGCGGTGTCTGCCCTCCAGAACCGCCTCCGAGCAGCGTCATGACCCCGGCGGTGGCACTGGCTGCCGAGGCGGCCAGCACGAAGACAAAGGAGCCCCAGGCACACCACTGCGGCCTCTTCCAGGTCAGCGCCGCATACACGGCTCCGATGACCAGGAGCGATATCCCCAGAATTATGAGGTCTGTAGGCATGGTGCCTGTTCCTCACTTTACAGCTGTGTCACTGTGCTCAATGTTACGGCAGATAGCTGACCGCAGAAATTGCCGCAAACGGTACGACTGCCACAAGGACGGCAAGCAGGACGAGAGAAACACTCATCTGCCAGGGCGGATCTTCGGCGTCCTGTGCGGCCTCAGAAACATCCCCGAATACCACCCGCTGTCCAATGTATAGAAACCATCCGAATGCGACCGTACTCTCCACCAGCAGAAAGGCTCCGACCAGCGGCCCCAGGG
>JBKHJK010000479.1:0-3177 GCA_046538215.1 Armatimonadota bacterium | reverse complement strand
CACGTACGCGGCTTGCACAGCGCATATCACAGGCCCTTTGCAGCCGGATGGAGATCTCCACCGCTCGCTGGCCTGGGCCCGAGCAGTTCATCGAATCCGTCGCCGCCGCTGTTGACGCCTCCTCCCGCCCGTAGGGCTCCCGGTAGCCTGAAATCCACAGCCGCGAACCGTCTGTGACCATCTCAATCGTCCCGACGACATCGGTGGATATCACGGGTATATTCCGCTCACCGAGACGCTCAAGTACCTCCGGATGTGCCGGTGTATAGCGCGGTGAAGCGCCGCTGACCACCGCAAGCTGTGGACGCACGGCATCGAGCAGATCATCGGTGGTGCTGGTTTTTCGACCGTGATGGGGAAGTACCAGTATTGTGCTCTGAAGCGGCATGTCGCACCTGGCGGCCCGGTCAATGAGTTCCGCCTCCGCTTCGGCGTGGATGTCGCCCGGGAAGAGGATACTTACCTCCCCGTACGCCAGCCGCGTGACGATGGAATTGTTGTTGTCCACATCACCGCTCTGCATGGGTGATTGACCGGGGTGCAACACCGACAGCTCTGCCCCGCCACCCATCCGCAGCTTTGCTCCGGCACGCACGGTCGGGCAGTCCACCCCGCACTCCTGCGCGGCCTGCAGGGCACGTTCTCCGGGGGATTGATTATCAACCGGCAAGCCGCTGGTGAGCAGATGATCTACCTGCACCTTCCGGATGATCGCCGGGATGCCGCTGCAGTGGTCGCGATCGGCGTGTGTCATAATCAGCGCGTCGAGCTGCCGGATGCCGCGAGCTGCGAGGTATGGCAGGATGATGCGGCTGCCGACATGCCGGTACTGGCCCGGGCTGGAGAGGCCGGTGCCCGCATCAATCATCACGCTACTTCCGGCCTCATTGGTGACGAGGGCGCACTGGCCCTGGCCGACGGACAGGAAGCTCACGCGCAGCTTCGGGGAATCCGCAGGTAGTAAAACCACCGCGAAGAAAACAATGGCCGATACCGCAAACGCCGATGTCCACGTCCATGCCGCACGGGTGGTCGAGGGCTCGCTGTCTGTCGCCGCAGAAGGCTTCATCAGATACCACAGCACAATGACCGCCCCGTACCATGCGATACAGGCAGTCACCGGCAGGTGAAAGTTGTCAACCGCCGCGTATGGCAGGTGGGCGAAAAACTGCACCACTTCCAAGGTGAGATACAACACGGCTCGCCCGATGGCGGCGGGAATGACGGCGATCGGCATCCAGATACTGCCCAGCAGCACCCCTGCAAAGCCCAGATACAGCAGGACCGCCCGGAGCGGAATTGCGATGAGATTGGCCCCTGCACCCAGCAGCACCAGCAGGTCAAAATGGTATGCAACAAGGGGCGTGACAGCAAGCCAGGCTCCCAGCGACCCCCTCAGCAGCATATCGGCGCTGCGCTTGAGGGCTGAGACCCGTTCATCGGCTCGTCCGCGGGTGTGAATGAAGGCGACGACACCGATGACTGCGGCAAAGGTCATTTGCACACCGACCGAAAAAGGCGCGGAGGTATCCACCAGGCACAGGACTATCGCCGCCACGCCCAGGCCCGTCCATACGTCATATCTTCGCCCGCTGACTGCTGCGAGGATCACCAGCACCGACATCGCCAGGCTCCGCACCACCGAGGCACGCAGACCCGCAATCATCGCGTACATCACCAGCGGCGGGAGAGCAACGAGGATGATCCACGCCGGCGGCCGCACCCGAAACCCGAATGCCACAAAAGCAATCGCTGCAAGCACCAGGCTGACGTGCGCCCCTGAGACGACCATCAAATGCACGGTGCCGCTGCGTCGAAAGGCCTCCACGGTGTCTTCGGGAAGCTCGACGTTGTACATTCCAAAGACCATGCCGGCCAGCATATTCCCGTAGAAGTCCGAATCCGGCCCGGGCATGGCCGTGGTAAGAATCGACACGACGTGCTCGCGAACCCGTGCCACCAGCGCCCCGAGTGGCAGCGAGAGGGAGCGGTGCCTGCCGATGGCGTGAATCTCTTCAGCCCGTCCCAATGAATGGATGCCCTGCCGTGCCAGATGCCGCCTGCTGTCAAACTGCCCGGGGCTGGTGACCGAGGCAGGCCGCGATACCATAACCTCCTCCAGCACCACCTGATCTCCAGGGTTGACGGCCGGCTCCGGAGGCAGCCGCATCACCGTCTTTCCCGCAAGATGCACCACAGCACCGTCATGCGAGGCCGCTGTGGCCGACAGCTCGACCTTCTGGCCAAAGTGCTTCCGATAGACGAGCCGCTCGACGTAGCCCGACATGCGATCAACATGTGTGTGATGCAGCGTCGCGGGGTCTGCCGGCCCCTGGTGAATCCTGTGGGCGTGCAGGGATGCTCCGGTGACGGCAGCAGTCACGCAGATGATGGCCATGGCCGCCCGGGACCGAAAACAGATGGAGGCGACCATGACAGCGGCGGCACACACTGCGATGAAGGTGACGGTCAGGGGAGGTGGGGCGGCCCAGTCCGCCCAGATAATACCCGCTGCGAGACTGATGGCGATAAGAACCAGGGGGCGCGAGCGGATACTGCTGAAAAACCCGCTCGGATGAGGCGCCGCTTCGTCCTCGGGAGTGTTTGGCGATGGCATAGGCTACCTGGTGAGGTACGGGCGAAGCTTCATCAGCGTTTCCTCGCCGATTCCCTCGACCTCCGTCAAATCCTCGATGCGCCGGAAGGGACCGTTCTGGTGGCGGTGATACACAATGCGTTGTGCAAGCTTCTCTCCAATACCCGGCAGCGTTGCCAGTTCATGCGGCTGTGCGGTGTTGATGTTGATCTTTTTTCCAGCGACGTGGCGGCTGGCTTCCGAAGAACGGCTCGCTGCAGATGCAGGCGGCAATGACTGTGCAGATGCGGGCCAGGTGCCGGGCCTTTCTGTGCTTCCGTCCGGTACGATCGTTTCGGACGGCGCCACCTCGGGGGGCTTCGATTCGATGGTCAGCTTCTGGCCGTCGGTGACCCTGGCGACGAGGTTCAGGGATTCGGTGTCTGCGTTTTCCGTGAGCCCTCCGGCTGCGGCGATCGCGTCCATGACACGGCTTTTTCCGGCAAGACGGTACACGCCGGGATGGTGGACCTCACCGGCGATTTGGACAAGTATCTGTTTCATGTTCGGCTCTGGGGGTTCTTCGGCGACCAGCTCGATAC
>JBKHJK010000478.1:0-3193 GCA_046538215.1 Armatimonadota bacterium | reverse complement strand
GATGATTAACGGCTGTCACGGAAACATCAACGCACATCCGCGAGCCAAAGAGGACACGTCTGTGGTGGATGATCACGGCCGGCGGCTTGCGGGGGAGGTGCTGAAGATTCGTGACGCCGGTCTTCGCACGCTGCAGGCCGACGAGGTTGACACGGCCTCTGAAATGGTTCTGTTAACCTTCGGCCCGCCGCGCCCCAGAGAGACGTACCGGCAAATCGCGGCCGATGATGAGAACCGTGACTTCGTGCGAGAGTGGGCGCAGGATGTGCTGGACAAATATCCCGGCGACCCCGTGGATGCCGTTGAAGAGGGCGAGGTTATGGCAATATACCTCGGGGAGATGACCATCGTGGGGATACCCGGACACGCCTTCGCAGAGATCTGTCGTGACATTGTCGCCGCCGCAGACCGGTGGCTGATGTTTGCCAATCACGCGAATGATTACCTGGGCTATTTCGCCACCCGCGAAGGCCACGAAGAGGGCGGATACGAAGTGGAATTCGCCTACCGCTTCAACAGCAGCTTCCGCTGGGCGATGGATGCCGACACCACCTGCCGCATCCAGGACGCGGCATTGAGAGTGGCGGAGAAGTGAGGCGACTAATCCCGGGGCGTGACAGGTAATTCGCAGAGAAAGTCGCTATTGCGCGCAAGCCAGGAAGCATGGTAAAGACTTCGAGGCGTCCCTGCATCCGTCCAGTCGAAGGGCAGGATGTCGTACTCCAATTCTCCTGCCTGCAGATAGGCGCTGTTGACATCCGTAATCTCGTATTGGCCGCGGTCGGACAGCTCAAGGCTTGGCAGAATCTCCCAGAAGCGCTGATCGTACATATACACCCCGATGATGGCGTAGGAAGACGGCGGATCAGTGGGCTTTTCGATAAGCTCGACGATATTACCCTCATCATCAAACCGGGGGACACCGAAGCGCTCCGGGTCGTCAACCTCCCGCAAAAGCACCCTGGCGCCGCTTTCCATTCCCCGGAAGTTGTCCACGTAAGGCCGGATGCTGCCATTGATGATGTTATCCCCGAGAATCACCACGAAGCGCTCATCTCCAACAAAGTGCGAAACCAGCCGCAGTGCGTCGGCGATGCCCCGGGGATCGTTCTGGTAGGTGTAGTAGATGTGGTCGAGACCGAATTCGCTGCCGTCGTGGAGAAGCTCCAAAAACTCGCCGGGGTGGTTGCCACCGGTGACAATCATGACATCCCTGATACCGGCGTCAACCAGCGCGTGCAGCGGATAATAGACCATCGGATACCGCCATACGGGTAGCAGATGTTTATTTGTTATGCGCGTCATGGGGGCGAGGCGCGTTCCCAGTCCACCGACAAGGATAACACCTTTCATCAAACCGTCTCCCGTGGATATATTCGCTGTCCGAGTTGATTATACCCAACGTGTGGACACGAAAAAAGGCGAATGCAGGATTCGCCTTTTATCACTCATGTCTCGGGAGCCAACCCGGAGTGTCGTCACTGTCGCGGCTCGTCGCAGCTTGCCGCTGTGAAATACGGCTCAACTGCCCGCCTGTTTGACCATCTCCAGGAAATACTCCTGCACGCGGCGGTCGGTGGTCAGCTCGGGATGGAAGGCGGTGCCAAGCAGGTGATCCTGCCGCACCATGACGATCCTGTCGTTATATGTGCTGAGCACTTCGACCCCCTCTCCGGCTTTCGTGACGTACGGAGCCCGGATGAAGACGCCGCGGGTGGTGCCGCCGCCCGATCCGGCGATTTCCAGGTCTGTCTCAAAGCTGTCAACCTGCCGCCCGAAAGCGTTGCGCTTGACCTCGATATTCATATAGCCCAGGCGCCACTGTTTGGAGTCCACGATATCCTTCGCCAGCAGGATGAGCCCTGCGCAGGTGCCCCAGATCGGTTTGCCAGCCTCATGCAGCGCACCAATCGCTTCATCGAGTCCAAAACGGTCACACAGCTTTCCGATGGTGGTGCTTTCCCCGCCGGGGATAACGAGTCCAGCACAGCTTTCGATCTGTTCGACGGTCTTGACAGGAACCGCTTCAACCGCCTCGAGATCGTTGAGTGCGTCAATATGCTCGGCAAAATCGCCCTGAACGGCCAAAACGCCAATGTGATGTGTGCTCTCAGCCATCAGTTCTTTGTTTCCTCTCATCATATGTCGAAGGGAACCCCGCTTGAGGGTTCCCTTCACATTGTGGTTTGGTGTGTTCTGCCTGGACCTACCAGCCCCGGTTGGCCAGCCGCTCGTGATCTTCGAGGTCGCTGACATCAATGCCGGCCATTGCGGCGCCCTTCAGACCGCTGCACGCTTTGGCGACTTCGACCGGGTCGTCGTAGTAGGTCGTGGCGTGTACGATGGCTTCAGCGCGCTGGGGCGGGTCTTCGGACTTGAATATTCCACTGCCAACAAAGACCGACTCCGCACCAAGCTGCATCATCAGGCTGGCGTCGGCAGGTGTTGCGATACCACCTGCGGAGAAGTTCGGAACCGGCAGCTTCCCGGTGTGGGCGACTTCCTGAACGAGATGGAACGGTGCGCCCATCTTCTTGGCCTCGGTCATCAGCTCGTCGTCGCGCAGCCCTGTGAGCTGCTTGATGTGGGTCATGACCGTGCGCATGTGGCGGGTGGCTTCGACGATATTGCCGGAGCCCGCCTCGCCCTTGGTGCGGATCAGCGCAGCGCCCTCACCGATGCGGCGGAGCGCTTCGGCGAGGTTGGTGCAACCACAGACGAAGGGCACCTTGAAGGCGTTCTTATCAACGTGAAATGACTCATCGGCCGGGGTCAGGACCTCGCTTTCATCAATGAAATCAACGCCCATCGACTCCAGCACCTGGGCTTCTGCGAAGTGTCCGATCCGGCACTTGGCCATGACGGGGATGGTAACGGTGTCCATGATCTCGCGTATAATGCGAAGATCAGCCATCCGTGCAACGCCGCCCTCAGCCCGTATATCTGCGGGGACGCGTTCCAGAGCCATAACTGCCACGGCCCCGGCATCCTCGGCGATTTTGGCCTGTTCGGGGCTTGTGACGTCCATAATGACGCCACCGCGAAGCATTTCGGCAAGTCCCACCTTATTTCTCCATGTGGAGACATCTGTCTCGGCCATTTTTATCATCTCCTAAGGCTGTAACAAAGCGGAAAATCCAGTTGGCCGCCTGAATCCCGCGAAAATACGTATTACCCTATATTCTATGACAAA
>JBKHJK010000477.1:0-3197 GCA_046538215.1 Armatimonadota bacterium | reverse complement strand
GTGCGAGGAGTTTATTCACTTTCTGGGCAATTTTCTTATTCTCTGCTGCCAATGCGCAACCTCCTGTCAATGCACTGCGATACTTCGTGGTGCCACGTGCCCGCCTGCAGGTGAGGACACGCGTGAACTGTAAAAAAGTGGTCAAAAAACGATCGTGCGCCACCGGCGGGCCGTCACGCCCGGGCGGCATTTTGAAAAAACAAAGGCCCCCTGCCACCGCATGAAGCGCGACACGAAGCCTTTTTATTTGTCACTTTATCCACCCGGCAACTCATTTGAGGGCGACAGATGTACAGGCGGTGCCATTTGTGCCGGATTGCGTTCAGGGTATATCCTGTTCGGGAGCAGACGGTTCCGCCGGCTCATCAACAGGTATTTCTTCCATGATCTCGTCTTCGGCCGGCTCTCCTTCGACATCAGGGGCCCCGGCGGGAGCGCCGCTTCTGGATGCACCCGACAGGTTCATATCGGTGAATTTTCCGGATAGACCCTCAATCTCCTGCCTGATGTTATCGCGCGCCTCTTCCATCGCTTTACGTGCTTCTTCGTAGGTCTCCTGCTGCTGGGCTATTTTTTCCTTCACTTCGATGAGGCGCTGTTTCTTCTGCATCGCAAAGGCCGCCCACTGCTGGTCACCGGCCTCATTCGCATGGCTGGCAATTGTTGTCAGTTTCTTTTCGGCGGTTTCGATAGCGTCCATGGTGTCGTCAATTCTCGTGTCCTCGGCGGCCGCCACAGCGTCCTCGACGTTCTTGGCTACACTGTTCAACTGGGTCTGATAGGTTTGTACCCGTTCCTGCTTTGCCTCGATTGCAGCGCGTATCGCGGCCTGTCGCTGCACGTGCCAGTAGATAGACAGTGCCGCAACAGCCAGGACGACGATGAACAGGACAATCGTCAGACCCCGGACGCCACCTGTCTGCTCCACAACCGGCTCGTCGAGTTCGATATCGTCGAGATCTTCTTCGAAACTCTCCTCGGTCTCCTCGGCGTCTTCATCCTGTTCGTCAAATTCCAGATCGTTGTCGTCAGCCATGCGCGTTCCCTCCCGGTGGGAAATTAACCACTTTCACATGCACCCGCTTACGTCCCGAGCGGGTAAATAGTATTATACAGATTTGTGACCATAAAGTCAATCCACATCTGCCGTGCCCCGCCGGGCATCACCGGCATCTGTGCGCCCCGGCTACCGAGCCCGGCCCACACAGTCGCCCACGCTCCTGCAGTATCAACAGTGTAATATGCGGGTGTCTGGAAAACAAAGCCATGAAAAGCATATCAAAAATATTGATATTATGTCTTTTGCACAATAATTTGTGACGCCGGAGACTCCTGGACAATGAACTCTATTGCGCTGCAGCGGTCCAGTCGGCTCCGGCTTTACTGGCGTGCTTCCAGGTATTCCTCGCCAATGTTAACATTCCACACGTCGTGGTCGGCTCCGAGGATGTTTTCGGCCGCCAGCAGACCCGTCAGCATCGAGTGGTCCATGTTGTTGTAGCGGTGCTGACCGTTTCTGCCGATGGAGGCGAAATTCTGGAACTTTTCCAACCACTGTCGGATCACCGTCACACGGTCAGTATAGCCCGGGTCATACACCGGGTAGGCGTGTGGCATCCGGACGACATCACCATCCATCACAGCGTCGGCTTCCACGAGACCGAGCATTTCAAGCTCGCGCCCTGCCAGGGCGATAATTTCTTCGTCTGGCGTCTCCCACAGCGGCTCATCGCGCCACAGAAAGTATTCAACACCCACGCAGGTCATGTCGGGATCTGGCACCATCTCCGGGGACCAGCTCTTGTAATTCTGAATACGCGCCAGCCGCACATCCGGCTCGTGCACGTAGATCCACTGGTCGTCGAAGGGCTCGGCGGCGTCAATGATGAGGCCGGCGGTGATGAATGAACGGTAGCGAAGCTCCTGGGCCGCCTGCAGCACCTCATCGGGAGGTGGGGGATCAAAAGCTCCCACGAGCTCTTTCAGCGGCATGCTGTTCAGGACATACTCCGGGGAGATCTCCTGCGTGCCGTCAGGGGTCTGCACCGAGACGCCCGTCACCCGCTCGCCTTCGTGATGGATCCGTGTGACCCGGTGCTGCAGCACAAATCGGCTACCGTGGTTTTCAATATCCTCCCGGAATTTCTCCCACATCATCCCCGGGCCCCTGCGGGGATAGTCAAACTGCTGGATGAGGGTGGTGTGTTTGGTGCCGGTGGAGCTTTGCAGCGCACCGACGATGGCACCCCACAGCGACAGCGACTTGATGCGCTGGGCGGCCCAGTCCGCGCTCAGCTCCGTACACGGCATCCCCCACGCCTTTTCGGTGTAGGTTTTGAAGAAATGCTCGTACAGCCTGCGCCCGAAGCGGTTGGTGACCCAGCCCTCGAAGCTGTCCTCCTCGACCGGAAACACCTGCGCCCAGAAGTAGCTCCCCAGACATGCCAGCGATTCCCATATCCCGAGGGCCTTCAGCGCGCTCGAGATTTTCAGCGGGTAGTCAATAAGGGTGCCGCGGTAGAAGATGCGGGATTTGCGCTCCCGGCGGATGAAGTCGTCACCCATTATCTTCTTCCACAACTCGCGGATGCGGTCAATCCTGGTGAAGAACCTGTGACCACCCACGTCAAACCGGAAATTTCGGTACTCAACGGTGCGGGCGATGCCGCCGATGGTGTCATCCATCTCATAGACGGTCACGGGCACGTCATGGTGAGAAAGATGATATGCCGCCGCAATGCCTGCGGGCCCGGCGCCGATGATCAGGGTCTGGGGATTGTTGTCCATAGTATTCTTTCTCAGGCAACACTGCCTCATAAAAATGAAAAGGCCTCGTGGCTCGGCCCTGAATTTGCGTTATGGGTAAATTCAGGGTGGCGGATGGTGTTTATCCGCCAGCTTCCAGCCCGAGTCAATGCTCTTTGAGAGTGTCTGTGAGTTTTATGAGCCACTATTACTTCTCAGGCGAACGTCGGGATCAGATAGATGAACATCTCGTAGAAGGCCACGGCGTTCATCACCAGGAGCAGTCCGGCCGCCCACCACCAGGCAATATTCCTGTTTTCTTTGGGCAGGGCGAGCGGACCGATGGCCATCATTGACATCGTTGCTGCAACCGCGGGAAGGGCATAGCGGCCGCCCTCGAAGCGCCCCGGGTTTGTGTGCATCGCGTTGTGCAGGAGCGCAGCGTACGTCAG
>JBKHJK010000476.1:0-3206 GCA_046538215.1 Armatimonadota bacterium | reverse complement strand
GTTCATCCCCGTCAGCATCGTTGTAAAAGAGGCGCCGGGGACGAAGACCTCCTTTTTCAAAAACCCGCTGGTGTGGCTCGCACTGGGGATGGTGGCGCTGCATCATTTCCTCAACATCATGAACGCCTACAACCCCGCGGTCATCGCGCTGTCAGACCGGTACCGCCTTGGTGGCATCTTTACCGAACGTCCCTGGACGGCGTTTCGCAGCCTCTCATTTTTCCACCGGCCGCAGCTTGTCGGGCTGGCCTATTTCGTCTCTCTCGATGTCCTGTTTTCCGGCTGGTTTTTCCACATGTTGATGCCCGCCACTGACATGATCTCCGATATATTCGGCCTGCAGGCCCAGGCGGGTTTTCCGTATCCGAAGGAACAGGGCGTGGGGGCGTATGTCGCGCTGCTGGCGGTGTCATTCTGGATCGCACGCGGGCATATCAGCAATATCTTGCAGAAGACTTTTGGCGCGGGAACCAAAATAGACGACGCCAACGAACCCATGGCTTATCGGTGGATGCTTTTCGGGACCATCGGCGGCTTCGCGGCGATCATCGTCTGGAGTCACCTGATGGGCTTTTCGGTGAAGTACAGCCTCCCCTTTTTCCTGCTGACGCTGAGCTTCGGTTTCGTCTATTCACGCGTGCGTGCCGAGGCCGGGCTGCCCAGTATGTGGGCGTTTCCTTTCCACCAGGACACCCAGGCCATCAAGAACTTCTTCGGCACCAGGGCACTCATCGAGGGCGGCGATCCGCAGAACCTGGTCATGCTCAGCTCCGTCACCTGGATGGCGCGGGGATATTTCACCTCGCAGATGGGGTATCAGATCGAGAACGAGGCACTCGCCGACCGCACCGACGTCAAGCAGCATGGTCTGGTGGCGATGATGATGGGGGCCTTCGTCCTCGGCTGCGTGGTGGCCTATTACGCCAACCTCAAAGACTTCTACCAGTTTGGCGCACTCGTGTTGCACGGCGGCGGTGCAAGCGGCGGCTATAATATCCAGATTAGTGTCCGCGAATGGGAAAGCGTTTCGTCGGCAATCATTGCTCCCGGCCCGCCGAATATTCCTCAGAGCATCGCAGTTGTGGCAGGCGCGATTGTCACGGTCGCGCTGGTGTCACTCCGCTGGTCATGGCTGCGATCCCCGCTGCATCCGCTGGGATACGCCATATCGCTCAACTATGGATACGCTCTGTGGGGGCCGTTTTTCATCACGTGGATGATCAAATCAGTTGTCCATCGCGTCGGTGGGGCGAGGCTGTTTCGCCAGCTCATGCCCTTCTTCCTGGGGCTGGCCCTCGCCGATCTTCTCGTCGGCGGGATCACCTGGATCCTCATGGCGATCTTCGGCCCCGACATCCTCGCCGGTTACGTGGTACAGTTCGGCTGATGAGCGGTATCAGTCCCCCTGGAATCGCCAACGGGGCGACCGGTCGGCCGCCCCGTTTCCATATTCCCTGTTGATGAGAGAGCCTATTCGTACAGCCGCACCTCGAATATCCTCGCCGAAGCATCGCCGTTGGTCCGGTTGATGGTGATGCGCACGGTGTCGGACTGTGTGGCTTTGATTTCGTGGACGATCTTGCGCTGGTAGTTGCCGGTTTCGCGCACTATCTCCTGCAGCACCCCCTCCGTCCCTGCCTCAATGACATAATCCGCCACGGTCTCCGGCTGTGGCCCCCGCACCATCTTCGCATTGTACGTGTCGCTCAGGGTGAAGGTCAGGGGCCGCTGGAAGCCGCTGTTGAAAGTCAGGTGGATTTCGCGGATGGTCCGGGCCCCCGGCAGTGTCAGCTCCAGCCACTGCGGCAGGCTCTGTTCGGGGTCTGAGACCCATTCGTGGGTGTCGCCCTTGCGGAACCGTGTCACACCGTCGGTCACCTTGACCGCCGCGCAGCCATCTCTCTCCGAAGAGGCGCTGATTGACGCATTGCCAGCGAGGTCGTCCGGGTCATCGGCCGGCAGATCAATGATATACTGGTCATTCTTGAGGAGCTGCTGCTGCAGATCGCCGATGTCATTCTCGGCAAGCTCTTTCGGCGTACACTTACGCCGACAGCACATCGCGGCCGCGGTGCCTGCCGCCTGCCCCATTGCCGCACCGGTGGCGGCCAGGCGCGTGGAGGACATCGCCATGTGCGTACACGAAGCGCAACGGCCGGCCATGAACAGGTTCGACAGCTCCCGGGCGTACAGCGACCGCAGGGGAATGCTGTAGATATCAGGCACCTGCAGGAAGTCGGCCGGTGGTTCGTCACTGAAGATTCCTCCCGGGGGATGGCGATCCATGGACCAGCCGCCATGTGCAACCCGGTCATCAAAGCGCACTCCCTCCATGAGATCTCTTTCGCGGAGGACATAGTCTCCCATGATGCGCCGGGACTCGCGGTGCCCCGGCAGCCAGCCGAACCACTTCAGCACCCAGTTGTCCGCACCGTGGTCTCCCCCATTTTTGATATGGTCCCACACCCCCATCATGCAGGCCATCAGCTCATCGCGGATTTCTTCTTTGTCACGCACGGTATCCAACTCGCCGCCGTATTCGATCCACCAGTAGCCGTGTTCGAAATTGCTGTGGCCGCGGTGTGGGAGTTCCTCGTCACTGTCGAAGGTCCGGGCGAAGCGGGGAGGCTCGAAGGGAACGGGAACGCCGACATCTTCGGCCAGCCACATCAGTGAAGCGCCCATGGTCTTTTTGTCCGGCCCCTTCGCGTGCAGCTCATCAAACTCTTCGGGGCCCTCGCGACCCATACGGTACTCCGCTCCGGCCTCGGCTGCCAGTCGTCCGTCTCCGGTGCAATCTATGAAAAACTCGCCTTCGATGTTGAAGCGCTGCTCTGCGTGATGGCAGTCCGCCTGTATGCTGACAATGCGCCCGTTTTCCACGCTTACCGCCGTGGCGGTGGTGTTCAGGTGCAGGTCCAGATTCTCTTCATCCAGGCATTTTTCATAGAGGATGAGGTCCCAGATCTGCGCACATCGCTGGGGGTTTCGGGCCGCCTCTTCAAGGCGGATTTCTTCCATGATCCCCGACTCCCGGGCATGCGGACGACTTCCGGAACAGTCGGCGCCCCCGGCGTGCACCCGAATTTCGCTGGAGGTGTTGCCACCGAGCATCGGCCGATCCTGGATCAGTATCGTCTTTGCACCGTGTCGTGCGGCGGATAAGGCCGAGCATACCCCGGCAAGGCCTCCGCCGACGACCACGA
>JBKHJK010000475.1:0-3207 GCA_046538215.1 Armatimonadota bacterium | reverse complement strand
GACACCATCGGCCATCTGCGCGGCCCCCAAATCATGCAGTGGCTGGAGAAGAACCGGGATCTGCTGGAGGATGCGGAAATTCTCGCGAGGATTCATGACCTCCATGAACGCACTCTTGCCGCGGCCGAAAACGGTGAAAGCTACAGGGCAATCGAACTGGCAAAGCAGCGCGACCGGGTACTGATAGACGCCTACACCCAGGCCCACCACTCCCGTGAGGGCGAATTCCGGGCGGTCTGGGAGCATTCCGGCACCGGTGCGTACGCCGAGGGCTGGGATAAGACCATGCGGGTACTGTCTGAAAGCGGCTTCAATGCCATCATGCCGAACACCTTCTGGGGCGGCGTGGCGTATCACAGAAGCGAAATCCTGCCCGTCGCCGATATTGTTGAGGAAAAGGGCGACCAGGTGGCCCAGGCGGTGGAGGCCGGCAAAAGATGGGGCATACAGGTGCATCCGTGGAAGGTGAACTTCCGCCTCGCACGGGGGACACCGGAAGCATTCATCGAGCGGATGCGCAGTGAGGGACGGCTGCAGAAAACTTTCGGCGGCGAGGAGCAGCCGTGGCTGTGCCCGTCTGATCCCAGGAACCAGGAGCTGGAAATCGCCAGCATGGTCGAGGTTGCCACCAACTACGACGTCGCGGGCGTGCATTTCGACTACATTCGCTATCCCGGCGGGAACAATTGCTACTGTGAGGGCTGCCGGGAGCGTTTTGAGGCCGATACGGGCGTGGAGATTGAAAACTGGCCGGAAGATACCCGCAAAGAGGGCATCCAGGAAAAATGGCTGCAGTGGCGGGCTGCGCAGATCACCCATATCGTCGCCGAAACAGGCCGCCGTGTCCACGCCGCTCGGCCTGAATGCAAAGTCTCCGCCGCAGTTTTTCGCAACTACCCGAACTGCCTGACCGGCGTGGGGCAGGACTGGGTGACATGGGCGAAAGAAGGCTATGTGGATTTCCTGTGCCCGATGGATTACACCAACTCAGACGTCGCCTTCGGGGGACAGGTCATCACCCAGCTTGGGCAGGTTGATGGTGCGGTGCCGGTGTATCCCGGCATTGGTGCGAGTTCGTCGTCCTCCACGCTGTCACCCGATCGTGTGGCCGGCCAGATCGAGATCGCCCGTCACGCGGGGACCGACGGGTTCATTATCTTCAACTACACTGCCACACTTGGTGACACGGTGCTGCCCGCGCTGGGCGGGGGGGTGACATCGGAAGCTGCGGCAGTGCCTCACGATGGGCCGGAGTTTGATTTCGATCTCACACAGACCCCGGATTTGTTGATGCGGGCGGTCGCGCTGGACCCCGGCCAGACCGTGGCGGGGACGATCACGCGCCTGCGGGATGAGATGCTGGCTTTCGGCGACTTCAATGCCGAGGTGCTGCTGGAGACGGCCGACGGCAGGATGCTGCAGGAGCTTGGAAGAATCAGCGATGAGGAGCCGGAGCTGGATTACGACATCGCCCTGCAGGAAAGCGGCATCTACCGCATCGCCGTCAGGGGGACGGCCACCTCCGAAGCGCTGGGAACGAGACCATTCACCCGGCGGAGCATGCCCGTGGTTGTCGGCTCGCCACCGGAGGATTTTGGGCGATTTATACCCCTGTGACGCAGATAATTACGTCAAAGAGTTGGAGGTTTGGACGGATTCGTGTAGAATAATGAGCCAAACAGGGTCGGGGTGTGGAGGCAGCCCGATGCCGGCGGAGTGCCGGTCAGATCCCAAAGGGAGTGATCTGACATGTCACAGCGGACGAAACTTGCAGTGCTGATCCTGGCGATCGCAATGGTGGCGGTCCTGCTGGGGTGCCCGAAGTCACAGCCGGGGGACATTGGCGAACTGCCAGAACCTCCGGAACCAGTACCGGGAGAAGAGGAACCGGCGGCAGTGGAGGGTCCCGTAAAGATCGGCGCGATCTTTAGTGTGACCGGGCGTTCTGCACCGCTGGGAGTGCCCGAAAAGCGAACCGCCGAGATGCTGGCCGAGCAGTTGAATGAACAGGGCGGGCTTTTGGGTCAGGATGTCGAGGTTATCGTCAAGGACGACAAATCGCAGCCGACTGAGGCAGCCCTTGCGGCACAGGACCTCATTGAAAACGAAAAGGTCACGGCTATCATCGGTCCCAGCACGACACCCAATACGATGGCCATCGCCGATATCTGCCAGGATGCCGAAGTGCCTCTGATCTCGTGTGCCGCAGGCGCACCGATCACCAATCCTGTCAAAAAATGGGTCTTTGCGGTCCCGCAGACCGATGTTCTGGCAGTTGCCAAGATCATCGAATACCTCAAAGTCGAGGATATCTCCAGTGTCGCATCAATCTACGCCGCCAACGGGTATGGCGAGAGCGGCCAGGAGCAGATCGAACAGCAGCTTCCCGAAGCCGGGATTGAGCTTGTGGCCAGCGAAAGCTTCGGCGGCGAGGACACCGACATGACCGCCCAGCTCACGCGCATCAAGGCGAAGAATCCCGAGGCGGTTATCTGCTGGGGCACCAACCCTGGTCCGGCGACTGTCGCCAAGGACATGAAGAAGCTTGGCATGGAAATGCCCCTGCTGCAGAGCCATGGTGTCGCCAACCAGAAGTTCATCGAGCTGGGGGGCGATGCTGTCGAAGGTGTGATGCTCCCGGCCGGCCGGCTCATTGTGTATGAAGAGATTCCCGAAGATGATCCGCAGAAAGAACTCCTCGAAGAGTATGCAACGAACTTCAAGGAAGCACACGGTGAATCCGCCGATACGTTCGGTGGTCACGCCTACGACGCCTTCCACATTGCGATTGAGGCCATCAGGCGCGCAGGAGGCACGGACTATGCGGCTGTCCGCGATGCAATCGAGGCCACCGACGGCTTCATCGGCACCGCCGGTATCTTCACCTACACCCCTGAAGACCACAACGGTCTGACCAAGGACGCGTTCGTATGGGTGAAGATCGCCAACGGCGAATGGTCACTTGCCGAATCAATGCTGCAATAGCTGCGCAAACCGTTACGCCCACACACGGCCAGGCGACCGCTGCACAGCCTCGCCTGGCCGTTATATATGCTTCTGAAACAACAGTACCTCATAAAAACGAGAAGGCCTCGTGGCTCAGCCCTGAATTTGCGTTGAGAACGCAAATTCAGGGTGGCGCATGGTGTGTACCCGCCAGCTTCCGGTGGAGTTTTCGTGATTTCATTTCACGAAAACTCCAAATGC
>JBKHJK010000474.1:0-3216 GCA_046538215.1 Armatimonadota bacterium | reverse complement strand
GCCCAGAACATCTCGCCATACATGCCCTCACCGCCCGAATGGTCCAGCACGGCGTCATTCCACGCCAGGGCCGCGGCCAGGTCCGGGTCCCCCGGCGCCACGCACGCCCAGATCTCGCTGCGGATGGGCGAGCCCATTTCGTCAATATAGTAGTTTTCAAAGCATCCCGACATCGGGGGCCGAAGACCCCGGTCAAGGTTGCGGCGGCAAAAGCCGTATTCATTCCACGGATACGGACCCAGGTTCTGCACCCAGTAATCCGCGAAATCTCCCACAGAGGGATAAATGCCCCGGTCCTGCAGCATCTTTAGCCACACAAGCTGCAGGTCCAGGTCATCATTGGCGGCAGGCTCGGTGGGAACCGGATCGTAAAAATCCAAATTGTGTATCTCTTTCTGCCCCTCGTACGGCGTTCCCAGCGTACCGCCGATATTCTTGCCCATCCAGCATCCAAAGACTTTATCCCGGTATGTGTCTTCAGCGATCTGCACCGCGCTCATGATTCTTCCTCCTGTTACTGTTGCCTCAAACCTGATAGTGCGTGATAAGCTCTTTAATCCAGACAGGGGCCCGAACCATCCCTTTCGACCCCTGTAACAATTTTCTCAGGCACTGTCGAAGGGCAATGGCAAACTGAATTCACACCCTGCATGCCCCACATCCGGGCCTGCCCCATCTCAGGGCGGGCCCGTTTTATGTGTCGGGGAAGCTGTGGGCGATTTCGATGGGACGCACGCGGATCTCTTTGAACAGAAAACTCCCCTCGCCCGCGCTGTAAAGCTGGACGACCCTGTCGCCTTTTTCGATTGCGCATACGGTCCCCATGTAGCGTCCATTGAAGTACAGGTCAGCGTGCTTATCAACCACTGCCACCGTCAGTTCGCCGGAGGTGTCGGCCACTTCCCATCCCCGCCGCTGGTCCACGGCCGGGGTATCGGCGATGAGCTGGCCGCGGTGGGTGAGAGTGACGAGATTCTCATCCTGCCCGATACAAAAGCCGACCTCGCCCAAACCCGACATTGTGATTGTGGCGCTGACTGCCCGGGGGCCCTCACCGGGGACGATGAGACGGGCGATGTCACTGCCGGGTGTGGCGATGATGGTGTCGTCCCTGAGCTCCCAGTGATCACTGCTGCCGGCGAAGATCACGGCTGGGTCCTCGGCGTCATCCTCCCGCGGGCGGATGTCATCGCGGATTTGCAGCCGCAGGTCTTCAGGCGGGCCGGCGAGCTGTTTGGGCAACGCCACCCGTCCACGCGCCCTCGGGTTGTCCTCGACATCATCGCGCCACTCATACACCAGGTGGATGGCGTCGCGCTCGTTATCACCGGCTGCCGGGGCGGTCGTCATCGAATACTCCATCCGGCCCGGGCCGCCGAGGATGATCTTTCCGGGGTCGTCGTTATCCCACCGCAGCGGGTCGTCGCTGACGAGATATTTCATGCCAAGGCCGTTGTCTTTGGTTCCGAACATCAGTATCCATTTGCCCTGGTAGGGGAAAAGCTCCGGTACCTCGTGCTGGTCTTCGAGCTCCGGGGCGTACGCCGGCGGCAGGCAGTCCCATTGAACCATATCGGGCGATTTTGCCAGCCCGATGCAGCCGCGCCGCCCGGCCGGACCGTCCTTCGTCAGAGCGGTGAAGAATGCGTAAAAATTGCCATCCGAATGGTGGTGAATCCAGGGATCCCGCCAGCCCACATGCCCGTAATCAGCCTCCTCCGGATCGGCGACATACCAGCGCCGGTCCGGTTCCAGCACGGGATTGTCCGGATGGCGCTCCCAGCTCACAAGGTCCTCGGACCACGCGACACCGATGCGCTGGATGGTCCCCTCTTCGGATTCTTTCAGGCCGGTGTACAGCGTCCAGTAGCGGCCCTCGTGATAGATGTAGCCGCTGGTGTAAATCGCGCGGTCGTCCCAGTTTCCTGGCTCACCGGGCTTCAGCAAAAGCTCCGAGCCCTGCCAGGAAACCAGGTCATCTGATACCGCGTGCGCCATCTCCTCGTATGGCGGCTTCGGCCAGTCTCGGGGTCCCTGCAGATGAAAGAGGTGGTAGGCGCCCTCGTGATGCAGCAGGCGCGGATCGTTGAGCCATCTGCCAGGTTGGGCGTAAAGCATATCGAAGTCATCCTCCACTGTCGCGGACGTCGTCATGGACCGGAGGTATGTTCCGCCTCCGCCACCACAGCACCTGCAAAGAGCACCAGAGGCGCAGCATTGACGGAGGCCGTGCAGGTGAGTCGGGTTTCTATGGCGTATGAAATATGGGAGGAGATGTATGAGCGGCCGCTGGCTCACAACGACCTGTCTATCGTGCCGCAAATATCTTTGTGGCGCAGATCGTATCTGGTGACTGGAGTGAAATCATGCGTATGAGTCTCTCGATTCTTCTGTTGATAGCTCTCGTCGGATTGCTGGGAACCTGCGTGATAGCGGGCAGTGATGATGTTTCGCACCCTGTCTTTTCCCACGATGAATACAGCGAAAAAGACATCCCGGCACTGAAATCGAAGGTGGAATACCTGATGTCTCTGTTAGAAGAGGAGTTGGTGGCACTGGTTCCCCCGAAGGCGGGGTTGTATTTCGTCGGCTGCCCCAACTGCGACGGAGGGCGGCAGGACAACATCAAGTACCGCTGGAGCCTGCAGAAGCCCGACCAGATCGAATGTCCCCACTGCGGCCACACCTATCCAAGTGACGAGTATCCCATGGACCAGTCGGTGAAGGTCACAGCGCCGTCGGGCAAAACCGTGGAGTATCCGTACTGGGAGGATCCGGACGGAAAGCGGTATTACTTCGAGGCCAAGCGCCACTTCATTGCCCGCGAGCAGCTCAGCGAGCGGGCCCGCGACATGGCGCTGGTTTATCACCTCACCGGAGATGCGCAATACGCCCGGCGTGCGGCGCTGATTATCAACCGGTTTGCGGAAGTCTTCCCCGATTACGTGTACAAATTCGACTATCCCTTCCGGCCGGTGCAGTGGTATGACGGCGACGTGGATCCGAAGGATTTTCGGAGCGGTTTCCGCACCTCCCGATGGGACTGGTGGGCGTATATGGACATCCCCCGCCAGCTCACCGACGCGTACGACCTCATCTACGACAGCGGTGAGGTGGAGAAAATCCCGGGAGCCAAACAGCGCATCGAAGGTGATTTCCTGCTCGATGCAGCCGAACAGGTCGCCGACGCGCACGACGGCGCGCCCCTCGTTAAAC
>JBKHJK010000473.1:0-3220 GCA_046538215.1 Armatimonadota bacterium | reverse complement strand
GGCTTCGCCATTATTCAGTCGAAGACGTGTCTTTGCATTTCGCACTGTTATGACCGGCAGGCCCCCCTCACCCTTGCCTACGACATCCTCGACATTCGGTTCCAGCCGGCAGAGTATTTCATCACTATCGGGGAGAATATGTGGCTCAATATTGAGCGATATCGCGGCGGAAACCTGCTCCAGGCGGCTGTAGGCGTATGCCGCCGATCCCGTCACAATGCTGAAATACTGGTCCGTTCCAACTTTTATGCTGGCCTCTTCACCATCGAGGGCGACAATCGAGGGGTTCGCACGAATCGAAGCACGCTCATTCTGCAGCATCCAGCGGATGCCCAGCAGGATATTTCCAGCCTCAGGCTTTGGGTGCCGCCCGGCGAAGAACCCGTCGTCACGACCACCCGCATTGGTCTCTGAAGACGCTGCCGACTGGTAGTTGATGATGCCGCCCATAAGGTCCCCGGCGATATGGGAGCTGGCAAAGGTAGGGTCAAACTCTTTCATAGCACCGGCCTCAGTTTCGATCACAAGTGCCTCAATCATCACCTGCTGCTTATCATGATCGATATCCGCAATTAAATCCGTGATGGTGTCAAGTAGCGGCTGGGGGGCGCTGATAACGAGCTCCTGAGAAGCTTCGTTGATGGTGACGTATTCGGCATATCGGGCGGGCAGTGCATTGACGACCGTCTTGGGCTCCAGATAAGCCAGCGCCACAATTTGCGTCTCTGCTATCCTTTCGAAGTTCGGGGATGACGGGTCGGGCGCCATCACCAGGTACTCGCCATCTTCCAACTGGTTAAAGACCATGCCGTTGGGCATGAGCATCAGCTCAAGGGCCTTCTCCACTTCCACATCCTGCAGGTCCAGCGTTACGCTCCCCTCGACGTTCGGCCCTACAAGTATAGTGACTCCGGCCTGTGCACCCACATCCATCAACGCCTGCTGAAGGGGGGTGCTGAAAAAGACGTTGTTGACCAGGCCCGATTCGGTCTCCTCCGCGGTTTGTGCATCCGAGGCGCCTTCCTGCTGGTCTGTAGATGATTCCTCAGGCGTTATAGTTGTGACACCTTCGCTCTCCTCCTCGGGCGCCTGCTGCTGTGGAACGCTCTCCCCCTGTTCCTGGTCTTCGTCTGTGTCGGCAGCGTGGACCGGAGCAACCATCATCAGCGTAAGACATGCGGCAATGACCAAACAGAAACCACGAAAATTCGTTGCCGGGGTACGTAAGAGGGTCATGCAACCAATTCCTCCAGTGAAAAATAATGAGGGATAAATTCTATAATTCGTCGTTTTCCGCCTTGTCGTCCGTTTCATCACCGGCCGGAATTTCGAAAGTAGCCCTTTTCCCGGCGCTTTCTCCGCTGCCCGAGGAGATTGAGAAATTCGCGGTGTGTTCGCCCTCCGACTGTCGTCCATACCATGTTGCCTCAAGATGGCGGCTGCCGCCTGCGAGAAGCTGGAAGGTGCTGCTGCCCAATTGCAGGGGTCCGGCGACTTCTGAGCCATCCGGGCCAATCACGCGGACTGATGCACTGGCATTGATAGTGGCATTGCCGGTATTCGAGGCGACCAGGTCGAACACGACACCACCATCCGATTGGCGGATGACTTCGGCGCTCTCCACTTGTAGTTCACGTTCTCCGGTGTTGGTAACACTGCACATGAGCATAGTCGAAGGCAGATAGGTGGCATCCTGCGGCTGCTTTTCGCCGTCAATAACTGCGCGAAAGACGACAGCCGGATAATAGTCCCCCACCGCGTTCCGGGGCATTTGAACCGCAACGGGCACTGTACGATGACCTCGCGCAGGGACCCTTATCCGTCGGGGCATCTGGACGATCTCGGGCATACTCCGGTCGCCCTGGAGATTCTCGGCAACCTGTATCTCCCCCTCAGGCGTCATGGCCCAGTCGTCTATCTCCGGCTCAAGGGTTATTGGCTTATCGGAAGGATTTCGCAGGTCGATCGGTTTTGTCCTTCTTCCTCCGGGCGGAACATCGAAGGTAATCCGGGCAGGTTTCACCATCACCCGGGCACCCAGAAGCTCGGCGGTCTTGCGCATTTCCTCAGTTGGCTCCCCGGGCTTCATCTCACCGTCTTCGATGTAAAAGGGCGTGATGCGGCGCGCCCAGCTGGATTTCGGAGCATGTGTCGGTCCGATTCGGCTCAGGGCCAGATACGCAGCGTCAGGCAGGTTGTACTCCCCTGCTCCGGTAAACCGCCGCGTCATCCCCGGCAGGACGTACCCCTGGCCGGAGCGAAGGCTGCATGTATCCAGTTCGGTGCGCCCATCCTCACTGAGAATCGAAAGCGTCCCTTCCATGATGGCGTGCATGTTGCCGGTGTTGACCACATCCACGGCGGCCTTCCACTGCTTCCCGGTGCCCGCCCGCTCCTCGTCACTCGGTACGCCCAGCGCCACACCCTGCGCCTCCGCGCCCACAGATATGTCCCGGCCCCGAACAGTTACCAAAAACACGGCGGAAATTGACGAAGACAGACCGATCATGGCCGCGCTCCCCTCGCCCTCCGGTTGTTGTTCGGGCTCCTGGAAGCGCGTGCCGAAGCTGACCATGGCGTAATAGCCGCCACTGGCCGTGCGGGGCGGGCTGAGGGTGCATTCAAAAACCTCCGAGGTACCGGGCGGCACGTTAGCACTTTCCGGGGTCACCGTCAGCCATTCACGGCAGCCCCGCGGTGCATCCTCGCCGGCGCGCCGCGGAAGCCCCTGCGGGGACAGCGTCATATTGTCCACACGCGAGGTAAGGGTGCGGGTCGTGTCGGTGACATTCTGCACGGCAATCCGAACTGTCTGCGTCTGTCCGGGCATGAGCGTGGGACGGACGATCTGTGGGACAAGCCTGAGTTGCGCCGAGGCGATTGCTGTAGATGCTATAATGGCTGTCAAACACACGAAAAAAGTCAATTTCGATGGTCGCAGGCGCTTCATTCATTTGACCTCTCTTTATAGACCGGGAGCGCACCTATGGCAGGTGCGCTCCCATCCGGAGCGCTATACGGTGCTTACAGCACGGGTATCCCAGTGACAACCGGGTCGAGGATGTAGTGACCATCCTTGAGATCTGTCCAGTAGTTATCCTGATCCAGGCCCTCGGCGTCAATGCGGATCTGATACCAGATGTTGCAGGCCTTGTCCGGACTTGCAACCTGACGCTGCTCGTCGGGCCACATCTCCGGTCCAGTGAGCCAGTATTTCACC
>JBKHJK010000472.1:0-3229 GCA_046538215.1 Armatimonadota bacterium | reverse complement strand
GCCACCACGGCAGCTTCGGGTCATCGTAATACCACAGCGCCCATTCGGGGTTGCGCGTGTGGGTGCCCCGGCCCCAGCTGCTGTCACCGAAGTTGCCGGGGTCACCGGTGTTGTCGCAGATACCCACCGTATAATCGGCGTACAGACGCATGTGGCCATCATCGAAGTACGAATAATCGCCCTCGCTGAGGGTGTAGTTGATGGTGTGGCGGGGGACGATGGAGTAGTATCCGGTCGCATCTTCGCTGGGCTTGAATGACTGCTTCTGTGCGCTGAAGCAGTTTTCGCAACGGTTCAGATAATCCTCAATGCGGGCGGTGTCAACCTCCGGATAAAAGCGGTCGAAATAGCGCCCCAGGTAATACATCCCGATCAGGGGGAAAGTTGAGTGGTTGAACACGACCGGCCAGGTGGTCTCGGGTGATTTGAACATGCTGTATCGCGAGACATGGCGCGGCAGGTCGTGCAGGGCGTTGAGCATGGAGTTGGCGCCCCGCCATCGGTCGTCTTCTGTAAGAATGGGTGCCTCCTCAAAAAAGTCCCACATGGTGCCGATCCAGTCTGAGGAGGTCTCTTCCGGCCAGTAGATGCGGTGCGTGCCCCCGGCGGTGGGCTCCGGCCAGTATTTCAGCACATTCGGGTCATGGGCGAACTTGAGATAGCGCTCGTTGATGCGCCGGAGGATATATCGGGCCCGCTTCGCCCACGCCGGATCACCGGTATCCCGGTAGCTGCGGACCGCGCTGTGGAAGTCTCTCAGCCAGAACTTCGACAGATCCCGGTTCAGCAGCGCCTCGGCCTGCTCGTCGTCCAGGTGATCAACGCCGGAGACCTCCAGGACCCATTCATCCACAGACAGGTCTCCTTCCTCGCCGAGCATCTCCAGCAGGCGGTCTATGCCTCGCTGTGCCCCGTCAACGTCAGACGCGCCGATCAGGAGGACATTCTTTCCGTCCGGGCAGTCAAACGGCTCCGGCACCGTCTGCAGGATATATTCACCGGGACCCGGCTTGAGTGAATTGACCTCCTGGTAGCGCTGCAGCCACAGGCGCTCGACCACGAAGTTATTGCCCAGGTGTCCGATGGCGATGGTTGTCTCATCCGAGCGCAGCGGCTCCCAGTCGCGGCCACTGCTGACGCTCATCTCCAGCCGGACGCCGCTCCGTTTTTTGATTGCATCACGCAGGCGAACCGCGACCTCACGCCACTGCCCGTCATCAGGATACACGATATGGGCAGCTTTCTGGCCGTCGGTGACGATGGAGGTGTACAGATGCGGCTGATGCACCTGCTCTTTTGCGATTCCCTCACTTCCAAACGGGAAGAGCGCCAGGCGCTGGTCGTCAGGGCCGCTGCTCATCTGCGTGAGGTTGAAATCATCCACCACGTACCGGCTTGAAGCCATGTGAAGCGTTTTGATATATACCTCCGCATGCGTTGTATCCTCAGGAGCCTGTCCGACGGCGCTGAACTCGCTCCACTCGCCGATCGGTGCATTGAGGTGCGTATTGGAGATTTCGCCCGATGGTAAGTATCGGAGCTGCAGCCATGCGGCGTTGTCTCTGTCACGGCTCAGGCACTTCGCCATGCACGTCAGCCTGTAGTAGATGCCCGGCTCGATGTTATCAATCCGCTGGACGATGCCGGAGGTGGCCTCGTTATAGCCGACGCGTTCCTCGCTGGTGTAATCATCCACAATCAACACCGCGCGGTCGCCTGAATGCACCTGAGCCGGATCATCGGTAAGGTGGCGGAAGAGCCGGTCTGTATGGCCGCCGTGAGCGCGCCATTGAGCGGGCATTCGCTCGTCATCGGCGCTGACCGCCTCAAATCCCGGATTCTGTATGAGATTGTCATCAGAAGCGTCCTGTGCAACCGCGATGGGAACCATCAGGGCAAATATGGCGAGGACGATACCAGCGAAACGCATGGCGAGCACCTCCAACAAAATTCATGACCGATATTTACTTCGCGATTAGCCCGCCCGCTCCCTTCAAGCGGATAGCGGAAGAACCCAGAGAGCGTGCCCCTGTATCGCGGTACGGGCACAAACGGTTGATATTCCGTAGCACATATTTTAGAATTGTGTTACCGCAAATTACCGCGTTCTCGGAGACATTTATCACCGAAAGACGCAATAGTGAGCAACATAACAATGAAACAGATATCCGCTCTGTTCGCCGTATGCTTTGTGCTAACGCTTTTAGTATGTGGGTGCGAGCGCACACAGGAGCCGGCTTCGCCATCTCCGCCTCAGGACTTGCGGATCGGCATCAGCACAGATGTTGACAACTGGTTTCTGGACCGCTTTCCGGATGGTGACGCCCGCTTTGTATGGTCACAGGTGTACGGGACGCTGGTGCGCCTGACACCGGACCTGGAGCTCACCGAGGGCCTCGCGACCGACTGGAATTCGGAGGACGGCGGCAAAAGCTGGGTCTTTACGCTGCGCGAGGGTGTGACATTCCACGATGGCACCCCCTTCGATGCTGAAGCCGTTGTATTTTCCTATGGGCCTGATTCGTATGCGGCAAAGGCAACGCTACGTGCACTCGAGCGGGTGGAGGTCATTGATGCTCACAAAGTGCGCTTCGTGCTGAAGCGTGCCATGCCCCTCCCCCACTATCTCACGCATATCGGATGGCCGATCATGAGCCCGTCGTGCGTGAATGACACTGGAGAGTTCATCAAACCAGTCGGCACCGGTCCGTGGATGCTGGAGAAGCACACGAACGAGCAGGAGATCATCCTCTCGCGCCATGATGATTACTGGGGCGGCACGCCGGAGCTGGAGAAAGTGATCTTCAAGATCATCCCGGAAGCCGCCGCCCGGGTGATAGGCCTGGAGTCTGGCGAGCTGGACATGATCGTGAAAGTTCCCGAGACGGACGTGGCACGGCTCGAAGGTCTCGCCGGAATAACAGTTCATCGCACGACATCCACCTTCACCGACTTCATCCAGTACAACTGCGAGCGGCCGCCCTTTGACGATGTTGCCGTCCGCCGGGCGGTTGCTCACGCCATCAACACAGAGACACTGGTCACCGAGACCCTGGACAGTGTGGGCATTCCCGCTCACGGGCGTCCCTTCGCACCTGTCATGAAGTACGACAAAAAGGATCTCGACCTGGTTGATCTTGATCCTGAGACCTCACGGCAACTGCTGTCAGAGGCCGGCTGGCAGACCACCGAGGGCAGCGATATCCGCGTCAAAGATGGTGAGCCGCTC
>JBKHJK010000471.1:0-3231 GCA_046538215.1 Armatimonadota bacterium | reverse complement strand
AGGTGGGCCAGAATCGGCTCTTTATGGAATGCCTGCAGCGGGCCGAAAACTTCTTCGCCGACACGCCCATTGATTTCGCCCATGTGGAGAAGTCCAAAAGCTACCCCAACACCACGCCCGAATACCTTTTCGATGACGGCATTCACGTAGTCTCACCGCTGCTGTGGCTGACGGGGGGTGTGGCGGAGGTGCTCAGCGCCAGAGTGGTGCCGGACCGGCTGCTGTCAGCGCATTTTGCCCTGTCCTCTGGAGGCGCGGCGACACTGACGATGCACTCCGACGCCGGGTACTGGGTGGAGCGGTTCCTGCTGCACGGGCAGGAGAAAAGCGCGAATGTGATTACGCCTGATATCGCCGAGCTGTATGAGGACGGGCTGCAAATGGGGAACCAGCATGTTGGGCGCAACGCCACGCTTTTCCGGCCCGCGACATTAATGGGATTTCAGGGAGCGGTCGAGCATTTCCTCGAATGCTGTGAAAGCCGACAGGAGCCAATCGGATCTGCACGAAGCCTCCTGGAGGTCCATGAGCTGATGAACGAGGTCTTCCGCAAAGCCGGGCTGCAGGAGCTGTGAGTGCCAGCCTTCAGTACGCCCCCTCTGCAAAGCCCACCTCGTACATGGCGATGATATTCACTGCTTTGTGCGATCACGCCAATCCGCCTCACATATATACCGGGATATCCGCATGTGACATTATTGCCCACGAAGGCAATCAACGCCGCTGCAGCGAAATAGCGTCGGTCTGTGAAAAGCGGTATGGAGGAATGGTGCATGCTGCCACGCGAGCGCGTTGAGACGACCCTGCAGTTCGAAGAGCCGGATTTTGTTCCCTGGGGCGAGCACTCGATTGACTACACCACCTATGAGATGGTGCTGGGCCGCAAATCGTTCGTGCAGGGAAAAATTCATAAGACGAAGGCATTGTGGGAGGGCCGTCGCGATGAGGTCGTGGAGTCCTACAGGCGTGACATCCCCGACCTCGCCGAGGCCCTCGGCTTCGACATCATCACCATCGGCACCGTGCCGATAAAAGATTACAAGCCCAAACCGATGGAGCAGGTGGATCACGAAACATACCGCAATGAGCGCGGCGATCTGTACCGTGTTTCCGCGACCACCGAGCAGCTTATGCCGTACAAAATCAATACCGACGACTGGGAGCCGCCGACGGTCGAGGATTACCAGGAGCAGATTGACCGGATCATCGAAGAAGGCGTGCCGCGACCGGATGAGACGCAGTGGGAGGCCGCCCGCCATGTCATCGAGACCATGCAGGACAGATACTGGATCAACACCTGCATGGGCGACATCAACTACCCCCGCATCGGTCCGACGGAGGAGCTGCGCTTTCTGAACCTCGCCGCCCACCCGGAGCTGCATGAAAAGGCGGTGGAGATGGAGGCCCGCCAACGCATCGGCAGCCTGAAGTATTACGCCGAGGTGGGATATGACTCGGTGATGCCCGCCGGTGACCTGGGCAGCTCGACGGGACTTTTGTGCCGCCCGGAGATCATCAAAGAGCATGTGCTGCCGTGGTGGAAAAAGTTCACCGCCGAGGCAAAGCGGCTGGGCCTGCATATCCTCAAGCACTGCTGTGGCAATATCTGGGAGGCACTGGACTACATTGTCGAGGGTGGATACGAGGGGTATGAGGGTATCCAGGCCAGCGGCACCATGGACATGAAGCGCCTCAAGGAGGAGTACGGTGACCGGCTGGTGCTGTGGGGCGGCATAAGGAACGAAAACCTCATCGGCGGCACCCCCGAAGATGTCACCGAGGACGCACGCTATGCGATCAAGTGGGGCGCCCCGGGCGGTGGCTACATCTATGGCGCCAGTCATTCTCTCGCCGTCGGAACAAAGCCCAAAAACCTCGAAGCCATGAAGGCCTCACGCGAACGCTGGGGCGCGTATCCCATCGCCGTGCCCTGAGCCGCTCCGAAAGATCACCCCCAATGTCGTCTGTCCAGCGGACATCATTCGGACAATTGCATCTTTTGCGCCGCAAGAATGTCTTTGCCAAAGAACCGCGGCGGATCGCCGCCTGCCAAACAGTCACTTGCGCACCCCGGAGCAAACAGGTACACTGCGGAATGTTTGCCCCCCTGAGTATCTGCCGTTGGAGGATTGCATGGTTACCAAGCTCGTCGTCATTGCTGCATACATTATTGTCCTCATGTTTATTGCTGTATGGTCGTCCCGACGAGTTTTCAATGTGGGCGATTTCTTTCTGGCCGACCGTGGTGTCGGGCCGTGGGTTTCGGCCTTTGCGTATGGAACGACGTACTTCTCCGCTGTACTCTTTGTGGGGTATGCGGGGAAGCTGGGGTGGGGCTTCGGGCTGAATACCATGTGGATTGTGGCCGGGAACGTGCTCGTGGGCACGATCTTCGCCTGGCTCGTCCTGGCGCGACAAACGCGGCAGATGACCAGCCATCTGGATGCCATCACGATGCCCGAGTTCCTCGAAGCGCGCTATAACTCGGCGATCCTGCGGCCAATCTCGGCGCTTGTTGTGTTCATCTTTCTCCTGCCGTACTCGGCCTCGGTTTATAAAGGGCTCGGCCATCTTTTTGAGGCGAACCTCGGGATTGATTACATCTATGCCGAGCTGCTCATGGCGTTCTTCACCGGTCTCTACCTGCTGATGGGCGGGTACCTGGCGATCACCATCACCGACTTCTTCCAGGGTCTGCTGCAGATCTTCGGAGTCGTGGTGATGATTCTGCTGTTGGTAGGCGGAGCGGGAGGCATGTTAGCCGCCACCACCCGGCTTGCGACCATCGAATCCCCGGCCCTGGCTGCTGAAGGAACGTTCCCCGGGTGGCTGATACTGCTGGGCCTGGTCGTGCTCACCTCTGTGGGGCCGTGGGGTCTGCCGCAGATGGTGCAGAAATTCTACTCCATCAAGCACACCCGTGACATCAAGCCCGCCATGATCGTATCCACGTTTTTCTCCATTATCATCGCCGGTGGCGCGTACTATTGTGGGGCGCTTTCGCAGGTGTATTTTACGAAGGAAACGCTGCCTGCGGAGCCGGACATGATCATCCCGGAGCTCGTTGCATTACACACACCGGACTGGTTTTCGGCGCTGATACTGGTGGTTGTGCTGGCGGCTTCGATGAGCACACTGGCCTCCCTGGTGCTTGTCGCCAGTGGCGCCATCTCCATTGACCTGTTGGGGCTGCGGGCCCGTGGAGATGAAGCCAGCAAGAAGGGCCTGACC
>JBKHJK010000470.1:0-3233 GCA_046538215.1 Armatimonadota bacterium | reverse complement strand
GGATGGGCTTTCGGCACTTGCTCATGCCTATGATGTGCTCTTTCGTGATGGCTCCGTAAACATCGCCCTTCTGGGATTCGTGGAGCCGCCGGTTCCGGTGCTGTGCTACATCCCTCTTGTTGCCGTTGCTGCTCTGTTGGGGAATGTCGAAATTGCGGCGATAATGTTTGGCGCGCTTTTCACGGGCATCGCGGCACTGCTGACGGCCCGGCTGCTGGTCCGGATGCGACTGCCGCTGTACGCCCGGGTTGTGCTGCTGGCTCTCCTGGTTTTGCATCCGCTAACCCTCAGCTACGCCGCTTTAGGTTCCCCTATCATCCTTCTGCTGGTGGCCGTGCTGGGAATGATGAAAAGCCTCATGAGATGGAGCGATCACGGCCATCTTCGGGATCTTATCGGCTGTTCGCTGTACGCCGCGCTGGCGGTACTGACGCGCTATGAGATGGTCTTCGTGGTCATTGCCGCGGCCGGATATATTGCCGTGCGCTCATACCGTGGTGAAAATCCATGGCGGCGAATAGAGGGCACCGTCATCACCTTCGTGCTTCCGGTCGCATACTTCAGCGCGCTGTGGGTCGGGGCCAATTCCGTCATCATGGGGGATGCGCGGCACTTTCTCAGACACACCTTCGGCGGTCCTGAGGCTTTCAGTCAGAACATCTTCATCGTCGTGGTCGCGCTTCCTCTGGTTGCGTTTCCTTTTATCTACGCGCTGGCATACCCTCAGGCACGGAAGTCCGGCTCGGCTGCTGTGTCTTTGCTGATCATCGCCGGGATGATCCCGCCGCTTGTGATGCCGGGCGGCTATGCCAGTCTCGGTGATGGGAAGGTATGGCCTGCTCTCGCCAGCATCACTATCATGGCCCTGCCCGGAGGTGTGCTTCTGGCGGCGGCATTCCTGTCACACTACGCGCCCGGCGATAGCAAGCCGCTGCAGAAGTTACCGGGCACGGTGCTGATTGCCATCCTCAGCGTGGCTCTGCTCGGGATCGTGCGATTTGAGGGCATCGTTACCCCACCGACCACCTGCCGCGACGCACTCCGGGGTAATGTCGCCTTCGCACAGCACGCCTCAGCGGAGCGTGATCTTGGGGAGGCCATGGCGGGGTACCTCGTCAGTGCGGGCCGGGAGGACAACCGCGCGGTCGTGGTCGGCTGGCCGGGCTTTGCGGTGGCCTTTTTCGCCCGCCAGCACGTATCACCGCTGCACCGCCCCCTGCCTGCCATTGACGTGTATCCACAAAGCCGGGTGTACCGGGAGGCTCTAGAAGACTTCCAACCCGGCGACCTGCTCGTGATTCTGGAGAAAGAGCGTGCATGGGCGAGTGCGCTGGCTCCTGTAAATATGGTGGAACTGCCGTGGGAGTCGGGCTCGTGGCAGGTGTACCAGATCCGGCAGTATTATTGGCTGGCTCCATGAAGGGAGTCGGGGTGTCGGTCTGGAATAAATACTGTTGCCTGGGGTGTCCGGACCGCCCGGTACGACAGGACAGCGCAGGGTGTGTCAATGAACGAAATACCAATTGGAGGTGTCGTAGATGAGTATCAACTGGGGAGTGATCGGCGCCGGAGGAATCGCGGATCGGCGTACCATCCCGGAGGGAATACTTGGAGCCGACAACGCCGAACTCGTCGCCGTCCAGGATGTTGATACCGACCGGCTCGAGGAGCTCAAAGAGAAGTACGATGTTGCAGCATACACCACGGAATATGACCTGTTGAACGATGACAGCGTCGAAGCTGTGTATATCGCCACACCGAACCACCTGCATCACGACCAGGTGCTGGCCGCTGCAGAGGCGGGCAAACACATCCTTTGTGAGAAGCCTCTGGCAGTCACGCTCGAGGACTGTGAGGAGATGGTGGAGACGTGTGCGAGCGCGGGTGTGAAGCTCGGTGTCAACTTCATGATGCGCTTTCATGCATGCCACCAGGCAATCAAGGAGATCGTTGACAGCGGCGAGCTGGGGACACCTGTCCTGGGCCGCGCCGAACTCACCTGCTGGTATCCGCCCATACCCGGGGCTTTCCGGCAGGATCCAGAGATCGGCGGCGGTGGAGCCTTCATGGACATGGGCAACCACTGTGTGGATCTTCTGGAGATGTTCTTCGGGCCCGTGCAGCGGGTAAGCTGCTTCACCGGCAACCTCGTGCAGGATTATCCGGCCGAGGACACCGCCGCTGCACTGCTGGAATTTAAGAGCGGTGCGAAGGGTTTTGTGGACGCTCTGTTTAATGTCCCCGATGCCGCCTCGCGACAGGCGCTGGAAGTCTATGGCTCGAAGGGGTCCCTCGTCACCTTCGGCACCATCGGCCAGGAATCCGGCGGCTCCATCAACGCCGCGATCGAAAAAGGCGATAAGGGCTACGATGCTGACCAGGCACGCGAGGAAGACATAAAACAGACCATCGAACCCGAGCCGGTCAACATCTATGCAGCCCACATCTCGGCCTTTGTTGACGCGATCGAAAACGACACCGAGCCTCCAATCCCGGGCGAGGACGGCATCTGGAGCCACCGGGTCATGGAGGCGTGCTACGAGGCCGCGCGCACCGGCAAGACCGTCGAAGTACAGTAATCAGGGGCCGCCGGGCACATCCGATCTCGCCTGCCAGAACATAGAACCGGGCTTTCACGGCTCGCCGAAAAGGATCACGGCGGCCTGTGTACATGTAGCTCAGACCGATCTGACGTTGCACACAAACAACTCGGTTCAACGAAACGCATTCGAAGGCGGTTTATCCGCCAAATTCAAAAAAGAGGTGTATTGCAATGCCGACAGTCGTTACCTTTGGAGAGATCATGCTTCGGCTTAAGCCGCCGAAGTTCGAACGTTTCATCCAGGCCAAAGAGTTCGAGGCCACCTACGGCGGCGGTGAAGGGAATGTCGCGATTGCCCTGGCCAATTACGGGGTCAACGCGCGATTCGTCACCGCCCTTCCTGACAACCCGATCGGAGACGCGTGTCTCAATTCCGTCCGCCAGTACGGCGTGGATACCAGCCACATCGTCCGCCAGGGTCCGCGCCTGGGGATCTACTTCCTGGAGGGCGGCGCAGTCCAGCGGCCCTCAAACGTCGTGTACGACCGCGCCAACTCCTCGATTTCGCAGATGGAGCCCGACGACGTGGACTGGGATGCGGCCTTTGACGGCGCCGACTGGTTCCACTGGACCGGCATCACCCCGGCTATCTCCGAAGGCGCCGCGGCGTGTGTCGAAAAGGCTGTTAAAG
>JBKHJK010000469.1:0-3235 GCA_046538215.1 Armatimonadota bacterium | reverse complement strand
GTCTTCGTCATGGCTCTTTGTCTGTCCGCGGTCTTCAGTGACGGCATCGCCACCGTTCGCATCGGGCGCTTTGACGCTGCACCCCAGATCAACGGAACCCTCGACGATCCCTGCTGGGATTCCGCGGCGGTCGCCGGGCCGTTTGTGCTGCACAATGGCACCGGCCTGCCCACCCAGCAGACGTATGTGAAGCTCGGATGGGACGACCGGGCCCTGTATCTGGGCTTCACCTGTTACGAACGCTCACTTGCCCCGATGACCCAGCAGCTTCATCTGCTGAAAGCCGAGGCGCGCACACATGATGGCTCCGTTTTTGCTGATGAAAGCGTGGAGATCTTCCTCCGCCCGGGAGGATCGGGCGATTACTTCCAGCTTGCGGCCAATATGATCGGCACACGCTACGAAAGCTGTGGCATGGATGCCGGCTTCGACGCGGACTGGCAGGCGGAGGCCACTCATGACGAAACCGCGTGGTATCTGGAGATTGCCGTCCCGTTCGAAGCAGTGTGCGGTCCTACGCCACAGCCGGGTGATACATGGACGGTCAACTTCTGCCGCAACGAGCATCCGCGTGATGAGCACAGCACCTGGAGTGGTTTGACCGGCGGCTTTCACAATGCCACCCAGTTTGGGGAGCTTATCTTCGACGATATAACCGCGGGTGTAATGCCGCTTGATCTGGCGGACCTGGCGCCCTCGGCCCCGGCGCTGCGCCTGAAAGTCAGTGGAGACCAATCTGTGACCGGTAATGCGATAGTCAAATCCGACCGCGAGCGCACCTCCAGCGCCGAAAGCTCCGATGATATGCTAACGATACCGTATCCCGCAGGCGGCGGTGGGGCCGCACAGGTGAAATACGAGGTCGCCCTCGCAGATGGGACACTGGCGTACCGTTCACCGTGGTTCCCGCAGGCAGGCGCGACGGTGGAGATTGCCGCCTCCATCAGGCTCACCGGCGGCTCTGGTGTCCTGCTGCACAATGGCGAAGAATGGGCCGAGCTTGCCGATGGTGAAACGGTATCGCTCCAGCGCCACCTTGAGACTGGCAAAAATGTTATCGGCCTGAAGGTACCGGGCGGCGTGACCGTCAGCGGTGAACTTCACTCTGACACGCAGGCCTTCGACTTCGCCCGTGGGTGGCGGTGGTCGGATGCAGAGGTTGAAGGATGGGATCAACCCGGTTTCGATGCCTACAGCTTTGAACCACTTGAGGCCGATGGACATGCCTTCACGGCGCCGGAGAGCGACGCGGTGGTGCTCCGTCGTGTGATTGCGGTGCCGGATAAGCGCGAGCGGTTCTGGCCCGTTGAAGCCGGCCTCAACCTCCCCCGCAAAAGCGAGATGTTCGTGAAACCGCTCCTCAACTGGGTGGGCGAGGTCCCCGGGGATTACACCTATTGTATAGACCTCCCGGCGCCGATCAAAATCATCGCCCATGACAACCTCGACGGCGTCCCGCTCGCACCGATGGAGGAGACGTCCATCACGCGCGACGGGCGGCCCTACACCCGCTACCGGCTCTCTCCGGTCGGCAGCCTCATCAGCGGCTTCACCCTGGAGCTTTTGTGGAAAAATGAGGCGGGCACACAGAGCCAGTACGTATCCGCGCTGTCATTCGGCGGCACCTTCGACTGGCGGGAGTTTGAGGTTGAGGTCACCTCACCGCCCTTCGGTGAACTGGTCGGTGTGCTTCCATTGAAATGGCAAAAGCGCGGCATCTCCGGCACCTGCTGGTACGACGACATCGAACTGATCGAAAAGGAAACTGGAAAGAACCTCCTTCCCCAGGGCAATTTTGAGGGCGAGCTGAAGGATGCCGCACATGTGGGCACATATCAGCGCAATGGCGGAAAGAACCACGCGCTGAAGTTGTGGGGTACCGAAGATATGACCAACCAGCAGATGGGCCTGTGGGTGACCCCGCCGACACTGCAGGTCAAGCCCGATACTCGCTATATCCTGAGAGTGCGGGCAAAAGGGGAGGACATCAAAGGGAAGGACGGTACGGCCCGGGCGTCTCTTCTCGCCAATGTCGGCTCACCCAATACCAACAGGCTGACGGCGTATTCGCATTACGAGTCGTTGGGGGGTCATATAGTCGAAGCAGAACAGGCCAGTCCCATCAACATCCTGCCGGAGATGCAGGGACACGCCCCGGACACCGTCCCGATCATCGTGTGCTACGCCAGCTCGGCGTATGAAAATCCGCAGTTCAAGGCCGCCAATGCGCAGATGGTGCGGGATGCGGGTATCAACTGGCTGTGGGGCTCCAATCAAAGCGACCTCGCACAGCGCCTGCGCCCTGAGGGGATGAAGTTTGTCTGGCACATCCCCCGGCGGCAGTACGATCCACACCCCATTGATGACGAGTACCTAAAGCGCCATCCGGATCACCGCGCGCTGCAGAAGAATGGCGCTTTGAATGACCACCAGATATGCCCGACAGTTGTACTCGACACGGATAATGAGTTCATACCGGCGTTGAAGGAATGGTTTGCAGACAGGCTCAGTGACAACCCGTATGACATGATCGACTGGGACCACGAGTTCCCGCTTGATCGGATAAACTCGATCTGCTTCTGCGAGCGATGCAGGACGAAGTTTGCTGAATACGCAGGTCTTGATGAGGCGCCCCCGAGGGCCAAAATATTCGAAGACCACGCCGACGCATGGATTAACTTCCGCTGCGAGCAAAACGCCCGCATGGCCGCGATTCTTCGTGACGCGTGTAAGGCCGTCCTGCCGGATACGCCGTTTTCCGTGTACAGTGGCTATCAGACTCCCCGGACGATGTCGTTGTATGGGGTTGACTGGAGGAAAATGGCCGATAGCATTGACTGGGGCATTGCGGGATATAACGGCGGCCAACGGACGATACAGAACACCATGGAGGCGCTGGGCGGCCTGCCATTCACCTCGGGGTGCATGTACGTCGAAAAGCGCTTCACCGCCGAGCGCCCGTACCCGCAGCCAATGGCCTGGCGGATGCGCCTGATGCGGGCGATGCTTGATGACGAGGGCGGAGGCTTTCTCATCTGGTATCTGCCGAACCTCGACGGCGCCGGCTACTGGGGGATTAGCTGGGTCTCGGCCCTGGTGGCGCAGTACGAGGAGTTCTTCGAGGACTTCAACCGACGCGACGACACGGTCGTCACCGATCCCGAGATTTCCACAGACCGCCTCGCAGTCTTACAGCACAACAGAGAGCGGCTGATCATCCTGATGAACCCCAAGC
>JBKHJK010000468.1:0-3238 GCA_046538215.1 Armatimonadota bacterium | reverse complement strand
CTGTAACTGTGACCGGATCAAAGCAGTTTCCGCTGGGACTTGGCCATCCGCTGAGTGAACAAGAAGCGCGCGAGCTGTGTGCTGAACTGTCCAATAGCTATATTGAAGAGCTGGACACGTTCGTGCGCGAGACCGATGTGGCTACCGCTCAGAGGCAGCGAAAACTGCTGCAGACAAGCAAGGAAGAAGTCGAGACGGAGCTGCATACAACCGAACACCGCCTGCAGCAGCTTCAGGAACAATTTGATCTCATTGATCCCGACAGCAAGACCAGCCGGGTGGTGCAGCGCATTCTGGCCGTGCAGGAGGCCGCCGATGACGCTGCTGCGGAAGTTGACGACACCGCTACGGCGCTGCGTGAAGCGAATTCTCAACTGGACCGTGTGGATGTCCGCCGCATCGCCTCACAGGCGAAAATGAGAAATCCCGTCATCTCAAATCTCGAAGCGGAGCTGGCCGAGCTCCAGGTGGAGCTTGCCACAGAAATGGCCTCTGGAAAGACCGCCAACAATCGCGATGTGCAGCAGATTCAAACCGCCATTGACAATATCAAAAGCCAGCTCCGCAGCGTGGAAGCCGAAGTGATGAAAGAAGCCAGCGAGCAGGTCAACCCGGCGCACGACCAGGTGGTGGAAAAGGTCGTGAACCTGCAGGTCGCTCTCGCGGGGGCGAAGGCCCGGCAGGCGAAATATGAAAATCTCAAATCATCCGCGCAGGCCGAACTCTCGATGCTTCCGGCCATTGCGCGGGATTATGCGGCTATAAAGCGCGAGCAGACGGTGCAGGCGGACCTGCTGACCTCCCTGACCGAATCGCTGGCACAGGCTCAGCTTCGGGAAAGAACCGCCCGCAGCGCCGATGTTTTCACGGTGCTGGACCGCGCGGAGCCACCCTCCAGACGCAGCTCCCCGAGCACCTGGCTGGTCGTACTTGTCGCCTTCATCGCCCTGTTTGCGGCCTTTGGCGTGATGCTGCTCGACAAGCGACTCTTCGGCATGTACCGATAATCCACCGGCTTTGGGCCTTCCGTTACGCGCTCTGTATCATCCCCCTTGACAGCTCGATGATTGCGTGTTACCTTTTGAAAAATCGTAACACGCCCATCGCTTGAGGACCTGTTTGCGACGGGCTATCGGCTGTTGGGGAGTGAGTACAGTGAGGTCACATCAGAGGGGTTTCACGCTTATCGAGCTTTTGGTGGTTATCGCAATCATTGCGATTCTGGCGGCGATACTTTTCCCGGTTTTCGCACGGGCACGGGAGAAGGCCCGGCAGACGCAGTGTCTCAGCAATATGAAGCAGCACGGGCTGGCGGCGATGATGTACGTCCAGGATTATGACGAGCGCTTCGCCCCGATTCCGGAGTGGAAGACGCGATATGACCCGTATATCAAAAACCGCGAGCTGTGGAAATGCCCCAGCCGCCCGGAACTTGACTGGTATTACGGGCACGGATACAACATTGGCGCCCCCGCCTTTTATCCCACCTGCGATCCGGTGGTACCGGGAGTGGATGGAAAAGCTCTGGCGGCGATCAAAAGCCCCAGCCACAAGATCTTCAGCGTCGAATGGGATCGGTGTGTGGCAGGACCCCCTGTCGGCCCGCCCGGTCTTTTCCGGGGAGGGGCACTGTCCTTCTGGGCCGTCTGCCGGATACACAACGAGGGTTCCAATATTCTCTTTTGCGACGGGCACGCCAAGTGGTTGAAGCCCGAGCAGTTCCACAGCACCACCGATCACGCCGATGACTCGGGCAATCCCGTCCCCTCCGACGCACAGCCGGTGGCCGAGGAGGTCTGGCGCACGTACTGGGATACCTCCTATGATGTGAATTAGACTGCCGCGAAGGGGCCGGACGGCCTGTAACGCCGCCAGTGTTTGACCAATCGCAGGACGTCCCCTGTGCTGCCGCATGTACACAAAACCGCCATCACACGAGCGAAGAGGCTGCAATACGATGAGAGACAATCCAGAAGTCCTGGCCGATGATATCAATCTTCTGCGCGCATTTCACGGCCATATCGGCCCCTGGGCGTTTGCAGGGATGAGGATGGGCCGATACGCGCTCAAACAGATTGACGCGAAGCCACATTTCGGTGTTGAGGCAGATGTGTGGTGCCCCGGTGATACACCGAAATCCTGCATGATAGACGGCATACAGTTTTCCACCGGCTGCACGCTGGGGAAGCAGAATATTCGCCACCACGTATCTGAAGAGGTGAAGGCCTGTTTCACAAATACAGAGACCGGAGACAAAATCACGCTGCGATTAAAACCACAGGCCATTGACCGCGCCGTCGAAGAGATGCACGAAAAGACGGACGAAGACGGCGCGGAGGTCATCAACGCCATGTCCGACAATGAGCTGCTGGAAACAGTGAATGACGCCTGACGCAGCCCCGTCATTTCAGCCCCGTGTTTGATTATACTTCAGCCCGGCCATCCGGCCCGGGCTGTTTGATTCTCTGGGCTCTCGTCGGCAGAGGTATTGACTGTCTGGCATTATCTGCATAGAGGCCTGTGAAGCACTCAAACCTCGGGCCGGCTGCCAGAGCAAAGCATCATGTCTCGTGCCACGCATCGTTTTCAGCTTCTTCGCACTACGCCCCGTACGGCCCGGATCGTGAAGGTTAAAAACCACCGGCGGGGAACCTCCAGGATGGGAGGTTTTTCACCTGCAACACACATACAAAACGCTCATCCGGAGGAATTGTCGTGCGGTACTCATTCATCTGTATTGCCATGTCACTCATTTGTATTGCCATGTGCAGTACCGTTTGTGCCATCAGTGATGATGACATCAGCTTTTACGCTCCTTTCAACGGGGATGCTGTGGCCGCCATCTCCGGTGGCTCCGCCGATCCGGCTCCCGCGGTGGATTTAGAGTATGAGCCGGGCGTGATGGGCCAGGCCGTGAAGATCGGCGGTGAGTTGCCCAGGTTGCGGTATGAGGCCGAGGGCAACCTCGACATGGACACGGGGGCCATCTCCTGCTGGGTGAAATCGGTGGACTGGGACCTGCAGGCACTCGGCGACCGGCCCGGCCCGATGGTATTCCGCACCCGTGCACCCGGCATGCGCAACATGTACCTCGGTGCGATCAACCCCGGCGGCCGCGGCTATCAGATGATGGTGCGCTTTTTCGTCCCCGATGTGGGAGCCTGGGGCGCCGGGGGGACACCACAATGGAAGCCCGATGAGTGGCACCATTTCGCCGCCAACTGGGGCCAGGGGAAGC
>JBKHJK010000467.1:0-3239 GCA_046538215.1 Armatimonadota bacterium | reverse complement strand
GCCGAGCCACGGGTTTTTGGGAGGTATCATCAGATTTGTGACGCTAAACAGGTACATTGCACCTGCAATCAGCTACGCCCGAGTTAACGCCCTTTGATGGTGTCTGCGGGTTTTATGAGCCACTATTGATGCAAAGCACAAAACATCCCGCCGTGCCCGTTCCCCCTTCTGCAGCATGGAGAGGGGGCCAGGGGGTGAGGCGTCGTTACTGCCGTTTCCAATTCTGAGCTACGCCGGAATCGAACTCATTTGTCGAGCATAATGCCTGTGAATTACGATGCAATATAACTCCAGCAACACTGACCTGACACCGAAGAATGCAAATCACCATTCCCGGGGAGGGACGATCATGAAATCTCGACTGACCATCTGCTGTGTGATCCTCGCGCTCGCAGCCACCTGCGCCGCAGCCGAGCAAATGACCCTGACTGTCACCAATCCTGCCGACACCGCGGTGACAAATCCTGTCATCACCATTCCGGCCTCGCAGATCGGCTACGACCTGCCGGCGCGCACCATGACCGCGGTCATGCCCGACGGAACCAAAATACCCGCCCAGCTCGATGACCTCAACGGCGACGGAATCGCAGACGAATTCTCACTGGTCGTCGCCGCCGATAAGCCGTATATTCTGCAGCCTGCCGAGCGGGTTGATGTGACCGTTCACCTGGAGACACCGTGGGAGGGCGCATCATTCGCCGACGCCCGTGAAAGCTGGCGCTTCGATCGCTACGCCGCCCTGGACTGCACCGAAATCGCCTACGGCCTGTACGGCGAGTATGGCCCGGGCGAGTTCGCGAAAGGCCTGCAGTGGGACTGCTACGCCAAGCGCCCCTCCATGAAAGGCCTCTGCCTGGATGACCTCACCGACGTGAATTACCACAATGAAAATCCCGTGGCCGTGGATATCCTCCTGGTCGGCAACTCCTTCGGCCTCGGCGGTCTCATCATGGGCGACACCCGGCCCCTGCACGGCGAAAACGCCACCTACACCCAGACTGTCGTCGCCGACGGCCCGGTGCGCGGCTGCCTGCGGGTGGATGTCGAAGATTTCACCACCCTCGGCGGCATGTATGACATGACCATCTTCTACTCGCTTTACGCCCACAACTGGTTCATTGATGCGCGGGTTCACGTAGCTCCGAGCGGCCCTGCGGATGAAATGCTGGGCGTCGGAATGCGTAAATATGGCGAGGTGAGCGAGTTTCTGGCGGATGAAAGTGCAGGCATCCTCGCACAGTGGGGCAACCAGGACGGCATCATCGGCGAGGCCGGCCTTGCGGTGCTTTTCCAGCCACAGCAGTTCGAGGAGTTCTCCTGGCGCGGGGGAGATGACGACGGCTATGTCGTCCACCTGACGCCGTCTGCGCAAGGCAAATCCGACCTCGTGCACAATTTCCGGCTTGTGCAGATATGGTCGGAGGACACGACCTTCGCCGATGCGCCCGTCGCCGATCATTTCATGAGCCATATCAAGTCAATGGCCGCCACCTTCAACACACCACCCGTCGTAAGCTGCAGCCGCTAAGGCCACAACGCATTTGCGGCTGAGGCCTTTGAAGTTTGGCACACGACGCAACACTGCCTTATAAAAACCAAAGATCCCGTGGCTCGGAGAGCCTTTGGAGTTTTGCACACAGCACAAAACATCCCCGTGGCTCGGCCCTGAATTTGCGTTGGACGCAAATTCAGGGTGGCGGATGGTGTTTATCCGCCAGCTTCCAGCCCGAGTCAGCTTCCTTTCATCCCAGGTAACCAGGTCTCCGCCCGAAGGCCGTTGCTGTTTCCCCGCTCCAGCATGGAGTTGCGTGTTTAACGTCATCGGACCGCCGTTGCTGTTTCCCCCTCTCCGTGGAGTTTGGTGTCGTTGAGCCAAACTCCCTCGAGTTGGCGTCGTCTGCCAACTCCAGGATGGACAGGGGCCAGGGGTGAGGCGCCGTTTCCCTCTCTACAAAACACCCTCACACCCTTCATAAGCCCTTTACACCGAATATTAGAAAAAGGTAATATTTTCTCCATGGCGGTTGAACTCACGGACATCCGCCACGTCTCTTGTCCTGACGCAAACGAAAAAGCGTGATACTCAGAGGGGAACCTGGAGCCGTAATGCGCTCGCATTTCCCCTTCACAGATGTGATAAATAATGGCACAGGAACCACTCCAAACACAGGCTGCACAGGCGTGTGAGCTGCCGGAACCGGAAGAAAAAACCAGGCTCCGGCGAAGCGTACAGTGGATCATGCTCGCGATGGTGCCCATCGTCATCATCGGCGGCCTGTTCTGGCCATACCTGGGCTTCATCGTTCCGGTGGTGATGATTACGGGGATGCTCGGCGGCTTCTTCCGGGGGCGGTGGGTGTGCGGGTGGCTGTGTCCCCGGGGCGCATTTTTAGAGCGCGTGATGAGCAAAATCAGCTTCAACCTCGGCATCCCCGCATTCCTGCGCGAATACAGCTTCCGGTGGGTGCTGTTTGCGCTGCTTATGGGCTTCATGGTTTTTCGGCTGTCGGCCAATCCCGCCAGCGCCGAACACTGGGGCCGCGTCTTCGTGCAGCTCTGCATGGTCACCACCGGCCTCGGGCTGCTGCTCGCGCTGCTCTTTCATCCCCGCACCTGGTGCTCGTTCTGTCCCGTCGGCACCTTTTCCAGCACCATCGGTGGAGACAAAAGGCCGATGCAGATCGCTGAGGGCTGCCGGGGATGCAGGCTCTGTGAACAGGCCTGCCCGCTGAATCTTGAAATTGCAAAACACGCCAACGAGGGCGAGATGAAAGATAAAGACTGCCTGCGCTGTGGGGAATGCGCCACCGCCTGCCCGGCCAATATATTGAAGGTGTAGTACGGCATCTTTGCAATTTGATAGATGACACGAAATGTATCGGTGCCTCGGGCTGGAAGCTGGCACCAAACGACGGTGCCACCTGAGCCCTGCAAACAACACAGGTCTCAGGCCGAGCCACTCACTCAGCCGTTTAAATCCAGGGAGGAAACATCATGTACAAACAGATCGCTGAAAATATTTACTGGGTCGGTGTCGTTGACTGGGAGCTGCAGCATTTCCACGGACACGAGCTTTCAACACACCGCGGCTCCAGCTACAACGCCTACCTGATCAAAGATGAAAAAAACGTCCTCGTGGATACCGTCTGGTCGCCGTATCAGGACGAGTTCATGCAGACGCTGTCGGAGCTCATTGACCCGGCGGATCTGGATTACGTGGTCGCCAACCACTCCGAGGT
>JBKHJK010000466.1:0-3240 GCA_046538215.1 Armatimonadota bacterium | reverse complement strand
CGGCACCGTCTGGGGCTGCGAGGTGCTGGCCTCGGACTACGCCGATTACGAACGTATCGGACATCTGAAATACGTGCGGCTTCCCGGCGGCGATGCAGCCGTCGAACAGCCCTTCCGCATGGGTATGTCATACCTGTATGAAATATACGGGTCGGAGGCCGATGAGCTGATTGCGGCCCTGTACCCTGAAGAGATTGCGGAGAAATGGCCGATATTGCGGCAGATGCTGCAGGAGGATATCAACTGCCCGAATGCCTCGTCCGCGGGCCGGCTATTTGACGCCATCTCCTCACTGGCGGGCGTCTGTCAGCAGGCCACCTATGAGGGCCAGCCCGCAATCATGCTTGAGGGGATCGCCGAAAGACACGATAATAAAGCAATCGAAGCATCACTCGTTGACGGAGACCTGGTCATGAACCCCTATCCGCTGGTTCGGCGGGCGGTTGAGGCGCTGCTGGAGGGTATTGAACCTGCGGTCATTGCCGGCCAATTTCACGCGGGATTTGCACAAATGCTGCACAATGCGGCCGTTGAAGCGTCAAAGAAAACAGGTATAAAGACCGTCGCCCTTTCCGGCGGCACCTTCTTAAACCGTATCCTGGTTGAGACGCTTTCGGGTCGGCTCAGAGATTCGGGGCTGCAGGTCCTGATTCACGAAAGCCTGCCACCGGGAGACGCCTGCCTGTCGCTGGGACAGGCGCTGATCGCTCACCACCGTATTGAAAAGGACTGACATACATGTGTGTTGCCGTTCCGGGGAAAATTGAAAAAATAGAGGGCAGCGTCGCCACGGTGAAAGTCGGAGAGGCTTCGACGACGGCGAATCTCGACCTCCTCGGCCAGGAACTCCAGGTCGGTGATTATATACTGGTACACGCGGGCTTTGCCATCAACCGCATTGATCGCGAGGAAGCCGAGGAGATCGAGGCGGTCATGGAGGAAATTGGCCAGATATGGTGAGGGTCGCCAAGCGGTGTCGGGAGATCGCCGAGGAGCTCACGGGCTTCGACTTTTCGCGGCTGAATATCATGGAGGTCTGTGGCACTCACGCCCACTCCATCGCCCGCTATGGCCTGGAGCAGCTTCTGCCGGAGAATATCACCCACATCTGCGGGCCCGGCTGCCCGGTGTGTGTGACGCATGATGACGACCTCGACGCCGTTGTGCAGATTGCCCGCCAGGGAGCTATTATCGCGACATTTGGCGACATGATGAAGGTTCCGGGGCCGCGTGGCAGCCTCGGTGACGCCCGCTCCGCCGGTGCGGATATACGCATCCTTTACTCCCCCATGCAGGCCCTGGAGATCGCTGCCGATAACCCTGACGCAGAAGTGGTGTTTCTGGGTATCGGCTTTGAGACCACAGTGCCCGGTGTGGCGGTGACAGTGCAGACGGCGGCAGAGCAGAAGCTGCAGAACTTCTCAGTCTATTGCAGCCATAAGCTCATCCCTCCGGCCATGGAGGTGCTGGTGCAGGACCCGGAGTGCCAGATTGATGCCTTCATGTGCCCGGGGCACGTCAGCACCATTATCGGCACACACGCCTATGGTTTTCTCGCTGCAGATTATGCCATCCCGTGTGCCGTGGCGGGTTTTGGGCCGGTTGACATCATGGAAGCCGTCCTCGCCCTGGCAAGGCAGCAGGCCGTCGGTGAGGCAAAGGTCGAGAATTGCTACACGCGAGCGGTGCAGCCGGAGGGCAACCCGAAAGCCCGCGAGCAGATGGGGGTCGTGTTCGAGCCTGCCGAAGCACTGTGGCGAGGGCTTGGAGAAATGCCGCAAAGCGGTCTTGCAATCCGTCCCGAATACAGCGACTATGATGCCGCGGACAGATTCAGCCTGCAGCCTCCGCTCGAGCGCAACGTGGCCGGCTGTCTTTGCGGCGAGGTATTACAGGGCAAAATCAATCCGCAAAGCTGTCCGTCCTTCGGTACGGCGTGTACGCCCGACAATCCCCTGGGACCGTGCATGGTCTCCTCGGAGGGCGCGTGTGCGGCCGCTTATAAATACGCGCGAACCTGAATCAACAACTGACCAATGATCCGGTGCTTTATCCACACTCGCTGGATGTCCTGTCGCTCATAGACACAGCGCAACGACATTTCAGAAAGGTCCAGTCCATGGCGCGCAAATCAAGCAATGATGTCGTCACCCTGGGACACGGCAGTGGCGGGGCGATGATGACCCGTCTCATTACCGAAGAGCTGCTTCCAGCAATCGGCGGACAATCTCCGGAGGCGCTCGAAGACGCCGCAGAAATTGCTGTCAGCGATCGCAGTGTCATGAGCACCGATTCATTCACCGTCCGCCCGCTGGAGTTTCCCGGAGGAAATATCGGCTCACTGGCAGTCCACGGGACGGTCAATGATCTGGCCATGCGTGGTGCGACCCCGCAGTATCTCAGCCTCGGCTTCATCATCGAAGAAGGGCTGTCTCTGGAGCTTTTGCGGCGGATCGTTCGCTCGATCGGTGAGGCGACTGCTGAAGCCGATGTGCAGGTCGTTACCGGTGATACGAAGGTTGTCGAGCGGGGCAGCGCCGACGGTATCTTCATCAACACCACCGGCATCGGGCATATCACCGGCCATTCCCCGTCGGTCACCGGCGCCCGCCCGGGTGATACCGTCATCGTCAACGGGACTCTGGGCGATCACGGGGTCGCGGTGATGATCGCGCGTGATGACCTGCGTATCGCCGCGCCGGTGCAAAGCGACACCGCCTCGCTGCATACACTCGTGGCCGCGATGCTTGAGGCTGCGGGCGAAAGCGTCCACGTACTGCGTGATCTCACACGTGGCGGCATGGCGGCCGGGCTCAATGAAATCGCCCACTCCTCCGCTGTCGGAATGACGTTGCGCGAAACAGCCATTCCCGTCGGCCCGGAGGTTGCCGGGGCCTGCGAAATCCTCGGGCTGTCACCGTACGTGGTGGCCAATGAGGGGAAGCTGGTTGCTGTCGTCGCACCGGAGGCTGCAGATGCAGTCCTGGCGGCGATGAAGGACCATCCCCTGGGCAAACACGCCACGAAAATCGGCGAAGTCACCGGAGAACGCCCCGGCACCGTTCAGATCGAGACCCCCATCGGCACCCACCGCATCCTTGACCTGCCCGCCGGCGAGCTGCTTCCGCGGATCTGCTGACACTGCAGCGCCCGCCCGGTATGCAGTATGCTCCCCAATGCAACCGTGATTCATACAGGTTGTGGCGGTAGCCGAATGAGAGTGCCTCGGGCTGGAAGCTG
>JBKHJK010000465.1:0-3243 GCA_046538215.1 Armatimonadota bacterium | reverse complement strand
TTCTGTTTCTGTAAGATAGGAGATGGCGTTTTTGTCGGCGCGTTCCTCCATTTCTTTGGAGTACTTGCTCAATACTCCCTGGCGGAGGAAATTCCCAGCCTGCAGAACCCCCGCGACCTCTCCGCTGGAGGCTCCGAAGAAGATAGAAAGAAGCGCCGCGGAGACACCACCGATGAAAAACTTCCTGTTGCGTTCGGCCTGCCTCATTGCGTCATAGGTGCAGTTGTGCGCTATCTCGTGGGCAATAACCGCTGCCAGCTCGTCGTCAGATTGGGCGTCTTCCACCAGGCCGCGGCACACATAAATGTTGCCGCCCGGGACACTGAAGGCGTTCACCTCGCTTGTGTCCAAAAGCTTCACATTATACTCAATATCCGGGCGCTGCGTGTGGGGCGTGATAGTCTCGACCATGTGGGCGACCTTCTTGTAGGTTTCCTCGTCGTCCCACACGTCGTATTCTTTTTCAATCGCCGCGCATACTTCTTTGCCGGCCGCTTCCTCCGCCTCTTCGGAGTACGGCGGCGTATCGGCAAACACCGCTGCCACGCCCAAAAGCAGCACCAGGATACATATTGTCACGAAAATCGAGCGCAACTTCATACAGTACTCCCCGCGCCTGTTTTTATCATCTGCTATCTACTATGACGCCTACGAGGTCGCAATGTTCTCCCAAACACCTTTCGCAGGGGGCGCTAAATCGCCAGTGTCTGGACTATCACGAGCGTCTGCCCGGCCCTGACCGGGGTGTCGAGACCATCGGCAAAGCGGATATCCTCCCCGTCAACGGCCAGCACCGTCGCGTCGGCGAGCCTGCCACTTTCCGTCACCAGCACCGGGCCGAGTTCGGGATACTGCTCTGTCAGCTGCACCAGCACGTCTGCCACGGTGCCCGGCGCGGCCGTCAGCTCCCGGTGTCCACCGATGATTTCGCGCAGAGGCTCGGGGATTGCCACAGTCACCTGTTCGCTATCGTTGTTGCTCATAATTCTCCAGCTCTATCATCGTTCCGTTTGCTTCGCCCGATTCCTGTGCGGCCTGCATGACTGCGACCGTCCGGCGGCCCTCTTCAGCCGAGACCGGAACGGGCGCTCCGTCGAGCAGGTGAGCCGCCATGTCTTCATAGTACGACGTCCAGTCTGATTCCAGATACGCCAGGTCATGCTCGTTGTGTTCGTCGCCCTCGGTGGTGACCACGCGGACGGAGCCCTGTCCGGCCTCACCGACGAGCTCCTCGCAGTAACCCCCGATATACGCCCCGGAAACGTTTCCGCGCTTTGAATCTTCGATGGCGCCGTGTGTACCGAGGACTCGCCACAGCGGCCGGTCAATGGCCGCGATTTTGGAAAAAGTAATTTCTGCCGTCTCGCCACCTTCAAACCAGATGAAGCAGCGTACCTCATCGGCCACGGAAATATCGTTCCACATACGCCGCTGGGTAGAGCCGGTCACTCTGATCGGGCGCGAGGGCACCAGGTTCAGAACCCAGTCAACTGCATGGGGGCCCCAGAAGAAGAATATTCCGCCGGATTTGTCCTCATCCGAATACCACCAGTCGCCCATGTGGCCGTAGCTTTCTTCACAGCATTCAACATGAAACAGGTCACCGATCATCCCCTCAGCAACCACCTGCTCGATAATCCGATAGTTGCCGTCATGGCGCCTGTTGTGGTGGATGGCGAGGGTGCGGTCGGCGGCCTCAGCGGCCTCGACCATCCGCGTGCATTCGGCAACATTCGTCGCCATCGCCTTTTCGCACACCACGTGCTTGCCGGCATCGAGACAGGTGGTGACGATATCGGCATGGGTGAAGTGCGGTGTGACGACCGTCACCATGTCAAGGGCTGTGTCCTGCACCATCTCTTCGGTGGAGCCATAGACATCAATGCCCGGCCAGTCGTTAAGGGCCCGCTGTCTGGCGTCGGCGTCAATGTCGCACACCGCCACGAGGCGCATACGCTCACAATGCTCCATCCACCTTGCGTGCATCTGCCCGAAATTCCATATCGGGCCATATCCAACGATCGCGCACTTCAGGATCTCGCTCACTGCGCATCAGCCTCTTCGTAGGGGGCCATTGATCTGGCGGTTTCCATGCAGGCGGCGATGGTCTCAGCGTCGGTGGGACGCGGGACGCCTTCGCCGGAGTTAAAGATATAGGCGCCACCCGGTTTCCCTGCCTCCATCACCCGGCGGGTTGCGGCCCTGACATCATCGAGCTCTTTCATTTCGAAAATCTCGATGGGATTGAGGTTGCCTGAAAGACAAACGGTGTCGCCAAGCTCGGCCTTCACTTCCGCCAGGTCAATTCCCTCGCCGACATTGAGGATATCACACCCGGTGGCCGCTTCGAGGCGCAAATGCTCCATACTGTGCTCTCCGGCGTGATAATACGCCCATCCACCGGCCTGCTGGATGGCGCTGCAGAGCTTCGTGGCACCGGGATAGGCGTACATTTCGTAATCACCTGCGGAGATAAAGCCCGAGCAGGCCACACAGTCACCCACCCACAGCGCATCCGCCCCGGCGTCAAGCTGCTGTTGGCCCCAGTAGATCATCAGGTCGGTGCAAAAATCAAGCGCCGCATTGAACAGCGCCGGATCCGTCAGCATCAGCATGAGCGCCTCCTGGACTCCATACAGCAGCGCGACGGAGCTGAAGGGTGCCGCCACGCGTCCGGCAAGCACCACCGAATCGCCCATCCGCTCGCGGATCCCCTGGAGCGCCTCCAGGTGTGCGGGCATCCGCCCGGCGGAGGCGGCATCGGGAATCTCCAGCGACTTCAACACATCAATATCCGCCTCGATCTGCTCCACCGGCGCCGGCGGTGTCTTTGCATCGGCCTGTGTCTTCACCCCCAGCGGCTCGAACTCGATATAGTCGTCCGGGTGCAGCAAAATCCAGTCGTAATCAAACATCTCAACCGCCTGCACCCAGCACTCGATCATGTGTTCGGGGCTTTCGACATATTCGCGGTAGTCTATCCCGTACTGCTCCACATCAAACTCCTCACCGAGCATGAAAATCGGCACACGACTCGGGACTCCGAGATCGATGCACGTCTGAACATCCTCCAGCACATTCGGGTATGCCATTGGTTGACCCACTTCCCCTGTCTATCTGGCGCGGCTTTATTGTCCGAGGCGTGAATACGTGTTCAGTCCGGGTGCGGCCATTTGTTTAGCTGTAGCCAAATTCCTCGCAGGCGGCGGCGATGGCATCCTGGGTGCCTGCGATCATCTCATC
>JBKHJK010000464.1:0-3243 GCA_046538215.1 Armatimonadota bacterium | reverse complement strand
ACGTACAGCGTCAGACAGTGCCTGTAATCCGGAAAGCTTCGACCCGCCATGTAGCGGCGCTTGATTGTCGCGTCCGGGTCGTAGCCATATCGCCGGAGCCACTTCCGTTGGTAGCCCCGGTCCTCCAATCCCTGTTCCACCCGCTCTCCGAGTGCCTGAAAGTCAATATGGCTCCAGCCGCTCAGCGGGGAATATTGCACCAGAACTCTTTCGGCCTCCAGGTTTTCGAGGAGATCTTTCAGGGAGTCGCGGGCTACCGTGGCATCAATCACATCTTGCGCCTCATGGCCATAGTAGTACACAAAGGAGCGGTTGATGCTCAAAACCGCAGTCTCGTCATCCGCCACTGCACGTGCCTCCTGCGCCAGTTTCCTCCAGTCGTCAGCAAACTCCAGATACTGATACTGTCGGCCGGTGTAGAGATTGAACAGGCCGTAGCTCATCACTCCGATAACAACGACACCGACGGTCCATCGCAGCCATAGGGGACGAGTGTTCATCAGCCCCGCCGCCGCGCCTATCGAGATCGGCACCAGTACGACGAGCCAGTATTTGGGATGTGAGGCCACAGGCAGCAGGATCGCCACCAGCAGCCAGCCCACCAGGAGGCTGGCGAGAGGGGGGCGCAGGCGCCGCAACACCCGGTCCTGGCCGCTGAAGAAGAAATATGCCACCACACCGAAAGCCACCAGCGCCAGGAAATTGGGGATCCAGTTCCACGGCAGCACTGTCGGCCCCACTGTGGCGTTTTGCAAAAGCAGCAGCCCCCTGCCCACAACGGGCCACGAAGGCTCCACAATTTGTGACATCAGGTTGTGCACAGTGGCGCTGGCGGAAGCTTTGAACAGCACGGGGAAAATGCCGCACCCAAATACCGCTGCGGAGATGAGGGCCCCCGTAAGGGGCTTCCTGTTGGCTGCCAGGTACACAAACAGGACCAGATACAACACGGCGGTAATCAGGGCCGCAAGAAAGATCGTGTAGAAGGCCAACGCCAGTAGTAACCCGGCTGTAATCCATGCCCACAGCTTACGCCGGGCCACCGCATACGTCATAAGCGCACATGAGACAGCCAGCATCCCCCCGGCAACGGGATGCCACCGTGCATTCTGGCTGATCAAGACGGCGTACGGCGACATTGCGACGAATATCCCCGCTACCAGGCTGATGCGCCGGGCGCCGGCGAACAGTGCCGTGAGGAATACACCGACAGAGACGAGCACACCAAAAAACACACCCGGAAGCCGCCACCCGAATTCCGAGGAGGCACCCAGGCGCCATGCGATATTATACGCTGTATAGTGCAGGGGCGGGTGCCAGTGCGGCGGGCCGAGTTCCGACTGATCGGAGACAAGTCCCAGCTTCGCCGCTTCGATGGTCAGGATTTCATCGCCGTAGAATGAACGATGCCCCACAAACGCCAGCCGTAACGACAGTGCCAGGCAGATGACAAGCAGGAGCCCCTGCCATCCGGTTATTCGCCATCCACCAATTGTGCCCAGATACGATCGCAGGCTGACACCGGTACCGGATGCCGGTCTTTCCTGTGCGCCCGCATTGCTCCCGGCTGTCAATTCTTCCATTCAAACCGTGTGCTACTGTTCTTCGTTGGTCCCGCTTGCTTCTGTTTCTGCTTCTGCCGCTTCCGGGGTGTCGGCGGGCGTCTCTTTGATCTCCGGATGCATCGGCTGGTCGTATTTATTGCTGTCGCGGTACCGCTTGAGGTCCTCCAGCAGCGACTCCAGGCGAATGATGAGCTGGTCGAGGGTGTCGCCGGTGGCGATGGCCTCGTAAACCTCCACCTCTCCCAGCTCTACAAACTGGTCGGACATCCAGTTGGAAGTGATGACAATCTTCATGTACCGGCACTCCACCGGCGGGAACTTGAAGCTCTGTTTAATCGGCTCATTGAGCAGGTGCCCGCTCTTGACCATTGCCCAGGGCCCGTCAGGAGTAGTGTTGGAGACGTAGATTTCGAAACCTTTTGCCCACCGGCCGAGTATCGCGGGGTCTTCAGTGACCGGATCGAAGACAACCTGAGAGACTAACCGAGTGCGCTCCTCTTTGAACGCCAGGATGAACCATTCGGGCTTGGAGTCGCTGGGAGCTCTCGCCGAAGACCAGCCATACGAATCCCTCGGCCGGTCGCTGCCGCGGACGTGTTTGCCGTCGATCAGATTCCCTATCTCCCACTGTTTGACCGGGTCGCCGTTCTCATCCACTATCTGGCTGGAGTATGCAACAATGTGACCACCATTTGCGGCGGCGGCAATATTGGTCGCCCCGACGACAAATTCATCGGCTGCGAGGCTGACGGTGCAGAGGGTGAGAAGTATTCCAAAAATCAGTACGCACACAAGAATTCGGCGTGCATGCATCTATTTCACCTCATGATTGCGTCTGCTGGCTACTGTGTCGGTATTGGCTCTTCAACCGTAAACGTGTTGGTATAGACGAGATTGCCTTCGTGATAGATTTCGACACTGGCGTTGCCGACGATAACCAGAGGTCGCTCCATCGTTTCGCCGGGGCCGAGGGTGCGGCTTTCAACCTCCATCCGCAGTGCCGTGTCATCACTCTGGATGATGCGAATCTTCTGGTCCTTGCGCGCCCCCTGGGCCGTGACCCGTACGATCAGCCGTCTTTCAGCGGGATCCTGGGCCTCGTAGGACTCGTCCATGGTAATTTGGACAACCGGATCCGGAGGGCGTTGCGTTTCTTCATCTTCTGGTGTCTCAGCCGGTTCTTCCTCCTCAGGCTCTTCCTCCGCTTCCGGTCCCTTGCTGACGACGAGCCCCACGGAGGTGCCTTCTTTGATCTTTCCCTCCGGGGAAATCTTCTGGCTGATGACGTGATTTTCCGGAACCGAGTCGCTGAAACGCTCTTCGATGCTGCCAGCGCGCAGCCCGGCATCGGAAAGGGCTGCCTCAGCGGCATCAATATGCTTGCCGACCACGTCAACAACTTCGACTTCCTTTTTTCCCTTGCTGACAGTCAGGTTGACACTGGTGGCAGTGGCAACCGTCGTCCCCACGTCCGGCGTCTGGTCTATGACGATACCCGGTTCATGCTCGTCTTCGAACGAACGGGTGATGTTGCCCACCTTCAACCCGGCGTCTCCGAGCATCCTCACCGCCTCCGCCTCTGTCAGCCCCCGGACGTGTGGCACCTGGACGTTCTTGGGCGCATGTCCGGGATAGAAGGCGGATCGGGCGAGAAAATACACCCCAACCAGTGCTATGG
>JBKHJK010000463.1:0-3247 GCA_046538215.1 Armatimonadota bacterium | reverse complement strand
GCTGTGGATGATAACACCGTTCGTGTGGGCGATGACGTTATCTGTTTCGATCCATCCAGCGATAACGCCGCCGACGCCGACATCGTGGTGGATGTTACGGCCTTCCGTGCAGAGAGCGAATAGAATGAAAGGGGCGCGGCAGAGATACGCGCCCCAAAATAGACCGCTCCGGAGTGCCGTTAGGATCGTGTTGAGCAGTCTCAGCCCCGCAGGCGCTCGCGGAGCTCCGTCCACTGCTCGTCGGTGAAGGTGTGGGGGAAGTCAATGGGTGCGTTTTCATAGATTGACTGCTGGGCGCCGATGAGGGCGTTGAAGACCGCCCGGCCCACCTCGAAGCGGTTCAGATGCGGCTTTTTGCCATCGAGGGCATCGGCGACAGCGGCCGTAAAATCACGCTGCCCCTGCCAGCCCTGGTGATCCCAGGAACTTTCCCCACGCACCGGTTCGGCCATGCCGTGGCGCTGGTACCAGTAGCCATTATTCTGCGTGACGTACGCCATTCCTTCGGTACCGAGGAAGTCGAAATGCAGATGCATCCAGAACTGCTCCTCACCCGGTGTGCCCAGGGCGTCACGGTCGCAGTCGAAGATCACCCGCACGTCACCGGGAAACCAGTATTCGGCCAGCAGATGCTCCGGTGAGCGGTGGTACTGCTGATAGCCCTCCTCGACAATCTCATAGCCCATCGCCCACACGCGCTCCGGCTGCGCCTCGTTCAAAAACAGCATCAGCAGGTCCATCATGTGCGGGCCCATGGACATCGAGTTGCCCTTCGTGCTGGCGCGGACGAAGTACAGTTCGCCGATCTTATCGTTCACGATTTCAGTGATCGTGCCATCGCAAAATTGCGGGAAATACCGCCGCTGGCAGTTGACGATAATCTCCATGCCGGTTTCCTCGTGAATCTGGCCGAGCTTTTCAATCTCCGAGGGCATCACCGCCATTGGCTTTTCGACAATCGCTGCTTTCACCCCGGCATCGGCGGCACACTGGACCTCCCACACCCGGTTGGCCGGCTGGGTGACGATATGCACAATATCCGGCTGCACGGCCTCAAGAGCGGTTTCGTAATCATCGAATGCCTCCGGGATATCGAATCGATTTTGAAACTCATCGGTGCGCTCCTGCACGAGGTCACAGCAGGCGACCATCTGCATGTTCGGGATATCGCTGTACACGTCGGCGTGCTCGACGGCTCGGGGGCCGCAGCCCACAAGCAGTGACCGGTACGGTGCCATAATCATCCCTCATCTTTTCATATCCGTTTGTTCACCCGGCCTTTCGAAATTCGGCACGACATGCCCCATTCCCTCGTTCCTGCACACGAGTTTGAAGGCATCGGGCCGCTGATGAGCGAATATGACCACAGATGACAGCACTTTCGAGCGAGTATCAGAGGCACTGTGCGGGAGGCAGCGTGATGGACGATAGATTCAGGACCTATCAGGAGACCGGCACGAAGGCCGCACAATACCAGATCAGCTATCTGCAGGACGACGGGTGCTACATCTGGGATGGCTATGCCGATGACGCGTATCACAAGCAGGCCTATTCATGGGCGGTTGCTGGATATCTCGAGGAGGCGCACCGGCTGCTGACGTGGGTGAAAGACAACACACTTCGCCCCGACGGCGAGCTGGATGCCTACAAAGAGGACTGCTACAAGTATTCATGGTTCTTCCAGGGGGCGCACAGACTGGGAAGGTTTGATCTGTCATACCCGGTGATGAACTTTGTGCTCTCATGCCAGACGCCCTGTGGTGGGCTGCCGCACTTTGCAGGTGATAAGTACCTGCGGTCGCTGGCAACCTGCTGGACGGGAGTGTCGGCAATCTATTTCGGTCAGCTCAATGCCGCGCAGAGGGCTGCTGAATGGGCCATCAGCGTCTATCAGCAGCAGCCGGAGGACGACCGTTTTTATTTCCGGACCACTCGCGACGGCCGGCTCGTCACACCGGACATGGATGCCGAGGGCGCGCTGTGTGTGGACATCCGTGAGCCCAAACAGGACTACTGGGAGGTCGCCCTGCCGCTGCAGCTTCTGTGCCGCCTGTACCAGGCCACCGGAATCGAACGTTACCGCGACTGGGCGGGCAAATTCTTCGAATTCAAGCTGAAATGCGCCGATGACGCCTTCAGCTTCGTCGGCAGTGGCAAGAGCAGCCTCGGAGCCGCATTGTATTACCTCATCAGCGGAGACAAACGGGCGCGAGAGGGCGCGATCAAGTTCTGTGATTTCCTCGTTGAGACACAGACCGATGAAGGCGGCTGGCGTGATCCGGAATATGGCGAACCCGACGAGCTGCTCATATACATTGACCACGCCGCCGAGTTCAACGTGTGGCTGCACGAAGTCTCCTCGATCATCCCCGCAGCCGACCAGCGGTGGGCGTGAAAGACTGAGAGTGAACGCACCGGGGGCCAAAAGCCGTCTGAGACACCTGGAAACCGATTGTTTCAACAGGAGGGGTAGCATGCAGACACAGGAAATCACCTATTTTACGAGTCCGGGCAAGCAGAACACCGATGAGACCCTGAGATTGGCGATTGAGGCGGCTCGGGAGGGTGAGATGGACACCATGGTCGTGGCCTCGACGACCGGTGACACCGCCCAGAAGGCCGCACAGATGGTGGCTGACGAAGACATCACGCTCGTCATCATCCCCCACCAGTACGGCTGGGCCGAGGAGCCGGAGTTCGACCTGGACCTCATCCCCGAGCTTGAAGAGCAGGGGCACATCGTGCATTTTGCGACGATGTTGTTTCACACCTACGAGTTTTATGGCACGGAGGCGCCGACCGCACTGGCCAACATCCTGCGCACCTTCGGGCAGGGCACCAAGGTCTGTGTGGAAATCCTGCTGATGGCTGCCGATGCGGGCCTCGTGACGCCTGACGAACAGGTCGTCGCTGTCGCCGGCACCGGCCGCGGGGCAGACACGGCCGTCACCGCAACAGCCTCACCCAGCATCAAGATCAAGCAGATGAAAATCCACCGCATCCTGTGCAAGCCGAGCCTCGAATAGCCAAACGAATCTGCACCATATTTGCCGCACGGCGTTTGCAGCGTCGTGCGGTTTTCTGTATGATAAATAGAGTGCTGGTGGCAACCACCCGGTTGCGAAGCCAGCATTCTTTCATATCAGCCCAGCACGCAGTACATCAATACAGCACGGCGTACTCCCATGTGCGTCACCTGAAGTACATTTACAACAGTACATGCAGGCATCCGCGTCCCGGTGTAAGG
>JBKHJK010000008.1:0-14864 GCA_046538215.1 Armatimonadota bacterium | reverse complement strand
GATGAAAAGCTGCCGGTACGCCTCCGCATCGGGTGACAGAAATGCCAGGAGCACCAGGAGAACGACAATCGGGATGACCGGTAAAAGCTTCCCGACCGGAATGCTTTTCAGCCGAGCCCGGATCCCCACCGCCGCCTTCGAGCGAGCCGTTTCACTCAGACGCGCGTAGCAATTTGCACACACCCGTGCACCGGGATCGTTCTCATAATTGCAATGACTGCATATAATTCCGCGCATTAAGATTCCTCCCCTTACCTTATATTACCCATCCGTCAATCAAACTATTCGGCAATTTCTCCGGGCTATATAAGGAATTCGTTATGAATCGCCTGTTCCCCTGTCACCCATGATAACTGCATACAGCATCACCGGCTCAGGGATACCCCGAATCTCGATCTCCCCGAGCTGCCTGGCCTCCACGACCCCGTCAAGCTGCTGATAGGTCGCTTCAGTGATAATGATGGGCTCTTTGTAGTCCTTGGTGAGGCCCTCGACGCGGGAGGCCAGGCTGACGGTGCTGCCGATGGCGGTGTAGTCCATCTTCATTTCCGGCCCGATATTGCCCACCACGGCGTCACCGGTATGCACACCCACCCCGATGCGTATCTGTGGAAACCCCTCCTCCGCCCAGTCCTCGCAGAGGCTGTCCACCCGCCTTTGCATCTCGATGGCTGAAAACACGGCGCGTTTGGCGTGGTCGGGCTGCTCCTGCAGGGCGTTGAAAAGCACCAGGAGGCCGTCACCGATGAACTTATCAACGGTACCCTCGAAGTCGAAGACCACCTCCGACATGGCGCCGAAATACAGATTCAGCATTCGCACAAGCCGCCTGGGTTCCATCGTCGAGCCGATGGCTGTGAAGTCCCTGATGTCCGAAAACAGGACGGTGATCTCGTCTTCGACACCACTGAGCTTCTCCATCATCTCCCCGCTGTCAAGCTGCTCGACGACCTCCGGCGGTGCATACGAGGAGAAATGCCGGCGCAGCCGCGCACGACTGCGCTCCTCGCCGATGAGCCGCCTGAAGGTAATAAGTGTGTATGCCAGGATCGCCACCGAAACCGGCGGGATCACCGAGATCACTGTGTTGCCGCTGGTGAAAGCGAATATCCCGGCTGCGATGAAAACACCCACACACAGGAAGGTGACGCCGGCGGCTGAGACCGGGCGGAGGTTTGTGCTGATGTACGTGACCAGCAGCCCGACGAGGATCACCAGCAGTGTCCCCGCGGCCGGAGAGGTGGTATTCATGACGTTTGCGTTCAGGACGTTTTCGATGACGTCGGCATTAAACTGCACGCCCAGAAAATCGGAGCTGAAAGGGTTGGGATGGACGTCGTACAGCCCGTGTGCAGCAAAGCCGACGAGAGCAATCCGGCCTCTGAAGTGCGATGGCGGGACACGGCCATTGAGCACTTCGGCGTAGGAGAAATAATCCCGGTTCTTCCGGCCGCCGGAGAAGTTCACCGCCACCCGGCCGCGGCTGTCGAAGGGGATAAAGCCGCGCTGCCCGAGTTTCATACCCCGCGCGAAATCTATCTCCAGGTCCTCGCCTGACACCCCCGCTCCCTCCATCGCCGCCGCCAGCGCAAAGGAGGGATAGATCTTGTGGTCCGCGTCATTGTAGGCGGTCAGGTAGCAGTGGCGGAACACCCCGTCGGAATCCGGTGGCGCCATTGCCAGGCCACAGCGCGCATGCGAGGCGATCGGAAGGACGGGCGGCTTAATAGTGGGCAGGTGCAGGCCTCTGTTGCGGTTTTCCAGCACACGCGGTTTCAGGGCACTCTGCTGCAGCGCCTCTATACGGCCGGGTGGCAGTTGCTCGGGATGATCCGGTGCGTACGCTGCAAGGATCACGTTGCCGCTGTCTTTGAGAGCATCTGCAAAGGCTGCGTCTTCACTTTCACCGCGGGCGGTCTCGGTGAAGAGAATATCGAAGCAGATCGCCCGTGCTCCCGCCTTCTGCAGCGTCCTTATCAGCTCTCCGTGCACCGCCCGATCCCACGGCCACTGGCCCAGGGTATTGATGCTGGGCTCATCAATGAGAATGAGGGCGACCTCATCCGACGGCGGTCTCTCCCCGCGGATCTGAAAACGCCAATCAATACTTTTGAGCTCAAACGTATGCAGGAGCGTCCCCGGCAGCGAGAGGAACCACACAATGAAGATACAGGCCAGGCCGATGGCGTACAGCACGTTTTGGCCCTGCTGAGCCCCCGCACCCGGTGAGCCCTGATCTCTTTTCATATCTCACCCTGAGACATCCGCGACATCCACACATTTGCCCGTCCGGCCACAGCCGTCCGCGCGTGCCCACCTGTCATACCTTTATTCAACTTTCGGCAGGTAATTCCTGCCCGACTTCGGAACTATCACCCACTGGCCCGAAATTCAACGCAGAGGGGTATGACCATGCGCGTTCGCGATTTCTGTCGTTCTTTTGTGACCTTTGAGATATTTGAGCCACCCAACAACGCGCGAATCCAGGTTGAAGCCACTTGTACAGTGACACAGGACGGCCATGAGCCGGTGGAATATACGCTGGTGGCCTCGTGCAAATCCGAAGACACCTATGTGGACGAAAACCTGTTCAAAACGCCCAATTACGATTTCTGCGTGATCTTCTCTGAAGACGAATACCGCATCCACCGGGTGGGACGCACCGCCGACGCGCACGAGTTGGACACCGGCAGCAATGCGCAGAGATTTCATGACGTCCGCTTCACCAATCGAGAATGTGAGGCCGAAAAGCTTCCCGACGCCGCCGCGGTCGTGAAAGCCACTCATGATGGTCGCATCATCGTCTGCCGCACCCGCATTGAGGATCCCGACAGGGGCTTCAGCGCACTGCTCGAATATCCCGTCAAGACCATGAACGTGCGGTCCGATCCCGCCGAATACCAGGTGGACACCGGCCCCGTGCTTCTCCCGGGCCTGTGGGGTGAAACCACCGCCCTGGAGGACTTCCGGCTTGCGTACATCGCCTACAACCGCCCCGACCGCGCGGAAGTCGTCGTCCAGGAGCCGACACCCCTCAACCCGGACGATCCCGACAGCGTCCGCGTGATGCACTACTCCAGGACGCACTCAATGAGCGCCGAAAATACGCTGTACGCCTGCGACTGAGGCCTGATTTTTGTGAAAGAACACCCTCCTGAGACGATTGCAGATTTTCTGCACCGTTCATATACCGCCGTGGATGGCCTGTGGTTCATGATGGTCGAAAACGCCTGTGGCTACGACCGGGCGCTTCAGCTCGACGCCGATGTCTGGAAGGTCATGCCCAAGATCCAGGCGCGAAAGGCACGCGAGCTCCTGGATATTGCCAGCAACAGCCCCGCCGACCTCGCCAGGTGCTTTCCGCTCAAGTTCCAGGCAGAGGGGCACGCCTTTGAGGTTGATGTCAGCGCGGATGGGGTTACCTTTGTCGTGCGAGAATGTCACTGGCTGCAGCTTTTGCGGGATTCCGGCCGCGAGCATCTCGCCGACGAAATCGGCCAGGCCATTTGCAGCACCGAGGGCGTGGTGTGGGCGGAGGAGTTTGATGGCAAATATAACTTTAACCTGCGCCGCCGTATGTGTGCGGGAGACGACTGCTGCGAGTATGTGTTTCGCCTGCAGGATGCGACAGAGGCGGGTGATGAGGGATGATTGAGCTGCAGCGGATCGAACAGGCCCGCCAGCGGATTTCCGACATCGCCCGACAGACGCCCGTGGTGCCCTGCGACCGTGCGTGCGACCGGTGCGGCAGGCAGGTGCTTTTGAAGCTCGAGAGCCTGCAATACACCGGCGCCTTCAAGATCCGGGGGGCGGCCAACTGCATCGGCCAGATCGTCGAGCAGGCTCGCAAGCACGGTGTCGTCGCCGCCTCGGCGGGCAACCACTCTCAGGGCGTCGCCGCGGCCGCCGACGCCTTCGGTGTCGATGCTCATATCTATATGCCCGAATCCACGCCCTTTTTGAAGGTCGAGCGCACCCGCTATTTCGGCGGAACTGTTCTCCTGCACGGCGACACCTTTGATGAGGCCTACGCGGAAGCCTGCCGGGCGCAGGAAAAAGAGGGCCGCATCTTCGTCCACCCCTTCGCCGATGAGCGCATTATCGCTGGACAGGGCACCATCGGCCTGGAGATCTGCGAGCAGGTGCCCGACTGTGGCTCCGTGCTGATCCCTGTCGGTGGCGGAGGGCTGGCCTCCGGAATCGCCTCGGCAGTCCGACAGCTTCGGCCCGACGCCCGCATCATCGGCGTGCAGGCGGAAAATGCCCCTGCCATGACCCGGGCGTTCCACAGCGGAAAACGCAAGCCGGTGCCCTGCAGCCCGACCATTGCCGAGGGGATCGCGGTGGGCGAGCCCGATGAGCTGACCTACAGCATCCTGTCAGAGACGCTGGACGACATGGTGCTGGTGAGCGAGGCGGCGATCGCCGGGGCCATGCTCGATCTCATCGAGGATGACAATCTCGTCGCCGAGGGCGCCGGTGCAGTGGGGCTGGCAGCACTCAGTGACCTCTACGACGACCTGCCCGGCCCCATTGTCATCGTCATTTCCGGCGGCAACGTGGATATCACCACGATGGGCTCTGTGATTGACCGCGGCCTGGCCGTGGCTGAAAGGACCGTGCGGCTGCGCGTTGTTCTGCCCGATGTCCCCGGCGCACTGGCAGACCTCGCGGCGGCCATCGGACAGCAGGACGCCAATATCATCGAAATCTTCCACAACCGGCTGACCGGCGAGGTGCATATCGGGCGTGCGGACGTGGAAATCGTGCTCCTCACCCGCGGCCCCGAGCATGTACAGTCCGTCGTCGCAAGCCTGAATGAGGCGGGATACGAGGCCCGCCGCGTTCATTAGGCGTGGCGCACCGGCCTCCGTGACAGGGACGCCGGGATGTGCTGAAGCCCCTGGCCGGTCTGCAGGACGTCCACGAACCACGAACGCCCGGTCCATGGAAATACGAAATAGCGAGAGGAATGTTCATTATGCGTCGCCTGCTGATTGCTGCTGCGTTATTGATGACCGCGAGCGTTTTTGCCGCCCCGAGAGTCCCCACGCCCCATGCCACCATCGGAAAGACAGCCAGCCCGCCGGTGATTGACGGGGTCCTGGATGATGCGTGCTGGGATGAGGAGCGGCCCGCCGTGCTCACACACTTCGTTGATCTGTACATGAACGATGTCGCCCCGGTCGAGACAAGGGTGCTGGTGGCGTACGATGCCGAAAACCTTTACATCGGCGCATGCTGCGAGGAGCCGGAGATAGACAGGATACGCCGCGACTTCCATGAGCGGGATGATCCTGTGTGGCGCGATGACTGCATTGAAATCTTCATAGATACCAACCGCGACGCCAAAAGCTACGTACATTTTGCCATCAATTCCAACGGTGCCGTCTATGATGAGAGGCGCCCCGGTGACGCCAGCTACGACGCCGACATCACGGCAGAGGGCAGCGTCGGAGATGCCGAATGGATGGTGGAGTGTGCGATTGCGCTTTCAGATTTGAAGGTCCAGGGCGAGCCGGGCCAGACCTGGGGGTTCAATATCGGGCGCGAGCGCAACCCGGGAGATGAGCCGCTCAGCGCCTGGTCGGCGACATACGGCAAGTTCCTCGTCCCGGAGCGGTTTGGGACGATCACGCTGGCGGAAAGTGCGGTCCCGGTCCTGTGGCAGTTGCCCGCAGACCCCGCGTTCGGCCCCTGCGACGTGCAAATCGCCACCGCGACAGAGGTTTCCCCGGATCTGGAAGTGTTGCGGAACTGGCCTGAAAAGGCGGCGCGCTCCTGGGAGCATCCGGCGCCGCAGGTGGAAAAGAGTGACGAGCAGATGACCGGCCTGCCTCATACATGGCAGGGGCAGTATCGTCTCGTGGACGGCACCGAGTACGCGCTCGTGGTGCGACAGTCTCAGGGAGAGAATGTTCTCTTCCGGCAGGCGGCCCCAATTCACATCAGCCCAGAGCCCGGGACGGCTGCACTGGCGGCCCACATCACAGCGCTTGAGGCCAGTGTGGATAGCTTCGGAGAGTTCAGCGGCCCGGCGGCAGAAATGCTCGAAGAGGCGCGCACTGAGTTGCAGGGCTTCGCAGAAGCCAATATCGAGCGGCAGCAGTCGCTTCCGGTGGATGAATGGCGGACCGTTCAGGCGAAACACGCCAGCCTCCTCGGACAACTCCGCGGGCTGTCGTATATCGTCTGGCGCCGCTCGCCGCTGGAGGGCCTGCAGCGCACGCAGATGCCGGATCAGCTCTACCCGCCCCGTATGATTGACCTTGCGGCCTGTGGAAATGAAAAAGAATCCGCAACCTTCGTGGTGTCCAACCCGACGTCTGAGACCTTTGAGGGCCGAATAAGCGTGGGGGATCTGCAGTTCACCAGTGCCGCGGAGGTGTCGGCGGTTGAGGATAGAAACTTGCTCAAAAACGGCGATTTTGCTGAAGTCGAAGACAACATCCCCGCCGGGTGGAGACGCGTGCAGGCCGAAGCGGCATATCGGGTGGAGACCTCGCCCGACGGGAAAAACACCTTCATCCTCAGCGGCCCGGAAAACGAGCAGGCCTCCGCCAACGTCCGGCAGACAGTGGACCTGAAACCGGGCACGCAATATACCCTGATTGCCGAACTGTCGGCGGAGAATCTCGGCCCCGGTGGCGGACAGGTCTATGTCATCAACGAGGGCTGGACCTGGTCAACGTCGGTTCGGCCCCTCACCCCGACCTCCGGACGGCGCGAATACGTGCGGACCTTCACACCGCCTGAATCCAGCTCCTACGAGGTGGTACTTCGTCTTTCCAGCCCCACCGGTGGGGCGATGAAGTTCCACAGCGTGAAGATCATCGAAGGCGACGTCGCCTCCTCCACCTTCAGCTCCGACTGCATCACCATGCACGAGGTGCTGTATCAGGACCTGCGGATGGCGAGAACGGTGGCCGATCCGATACCGGAAATGGACGGCGCGCGAACTCTGATGATTCCACCGGGAGAGAGCCGGCAGGTGTGGATGGATATTGACACCGCCGCACTCCCGCCGGGCAGCTACAGCACCAGTGTGCGGGTTGTGCCGATGGACACCGACCTGCCCACAAAATCCGTCCCCATCACCTTTGAGGTGCTCCCGGTGCGTCTGCCGGAGAAAATGCCCATCGCGGTGTACAACTGGGATTACGCGTGAGATGAGCATTATGTCCGCGATCTGGTCGAACATCACAACAACACCTTCCTGATGAATACCCATCCGCGGATGAGCTTTGATGAGCAGGGAAATGCCACCGGCCCGGCCTCCTGGAGCGATTATGACAAAATGCTGCAGGTGAAGCTCCGCCACGCCCGCCAGCAGGGAGGCATCGTCCTGTTCTCCTACGGCATCGTCCGCGACTTCAACCGCCGGATGGAAAGCGCGCACGGCTGGGATTTCATGAGCGAGCCGTGGAAGAAAGCCTTCAAGACCTGGGTGCTGGAGTTCGAGCGGCACCTCCGGGACGACATCGGCATGGATTATGAGGAGTATGCTGTGCAGTTGTGGGACGAGGCCACCGGCGAACGGGCCGAGATGACCATTGAAGCCGGAGAATTCATGAAATCGTTCGCGCCAAAGATCCGCACCTGCATGGATGGCGCGCAGTCACCCGACGAGGTCCGCGCCATGGATCATGTCATTGACCTGTGGATACCCCACCAGAACGTGCTTCTGCACCGCAACGAGGGCCCACAACTGCAGGAGATTTACGCCGAAATTATGAAGAATGGCAAGCCCGTGTGGACCTACACCTGCAACACCAATATGAAGGCCCTCGATCCGCTGGATTACTACCGCCTGAAGCCGTGGCGGGTGTGGAAGCTCGGGCTGCAGGGCACCTGCTTCTGGGCGTACAATTCCTGGCGGGGCGATCCCTGGGACGACTTCGATGGCCCCATCGCCGACTGTGGCACGATTTACGACGGCGCCCACGGCCCGGTGTCATCCCGTCGGTGGGAGGCCACCCGCGATGGGCGCGAGGACTACAAGTGCCTGTATCTGCTGGAGAAGGCGGCACACAAAGGGGGCGAAGAAGCTGCCGACAGGACGCGGGCGTTTATTGATTCCATCGTCGCCGAAGCACTCGCAAAACCAAATGACGTGGAGGGCTTCGAAAAGCTTCGTGCGAAAATGCTGCGGGTGCTGAGCGAACGCTGTGGCGCCAATTCTCCGCAGTTGACAGCGGCACCGGAGTTCACCCTCGCCGCCGGCACTGTCACCTGCACCTTTGAGACCGACAAAGAGACCTCCGGGCGGCTCTTTTTCCGCGTTCCGGGCAACGCACAGTGGCGCAGCGTGGACTTTTCAGAAGCAACGAAGCATTCGGCGGAGATTGCCGACCTGCCAGCACAGCGCGACGTGGAGTGGTATCTGCTGTTCTGGGAGCAGCGCGGTGCCACCGGCTTCGACATCACGGGGCTCAGTCCGGACGGCTGGTTTCACACAGCAGGGAGCCGCTGACATTACTCCCCGGAGGCGTCATCGGAAGGCTTTCCAATACCGCCGTCACTGCTTTCCACGGCCTCTTTGAGGCCGGGGTTCAGGAGTGGGATGACCCGCATGTCCATCTGCACACCGGTTTTCACCCGCACCCGCTGGAGTATCTCACGGGTCACCCGCTGCGCCTGCTGTTCATCATTGACGATCTGCTGTGTGGCTTCTTCAAAGCCGGCCGGGCTGAAGCCGCGGTCCTCCAGAAGCTGCACCGTGTATTCCTGCAGAGCCTCCGGGCCCTCCCCGGAGTTTTTCATCGCCATGGCGGTGACGATGATATCCACGCTGAGGTTAATGAACTCCTCCTCGCCAACCTGCCTGGAGGTTCGTGCGGGCGGTGATGGTTCGTGACCGCTTTCAGACGCGGTTGATTCATCGGCCTGTGAAGATGAACCGCCCTCCGCCACCCCGGGTGTCTCCCCGTCACCGGGCGTGGTTGGAGCGTCGTCACCGGCGTTTTGTTCAGTCTCATCGGCATTGTCCGCTGTGGCGGAGTCCGTGTCCTGCTGAGATGCAGAATCCGCCTCGCGGGCCTCCCATGCTTCGGGCACCACCCTCGGAGGAGTGGAGGTCGTCTCTGACACGTCTGACGGCCCCTGGTGTCCGGCCAGCCATATTCCTCCGGCGAGGAGAATGACAGCGATTGATACGACGATGACGGTCTGCAGCCCTCTTTTCAAGGCTTTGCTCCATTGCTCGTGGTCTCGATAGGTTTGGGAGATACGTGAAACACGGAACAATTGCAGTATAAAGGGCAGACACGAGTCGGTCAAAGCCTGAGTGCCACAGGGGGAAGGAAATCGGCGGCGCGGCAGGGAAACTCGGGGTGTGAATGGACTGCAGCCCGAACAGACAATTGAAACACGTGTGGTGCAAACCGCATCACCCGAGGAAACCATGGCGGTGGGGCGGCGTGTGGGACAGATGCTGCAGACAGGAGATTGCGTGGCGCTGGTCGGCCGGCTGGGATCCGGCAAAACATGCTTCGTCTCCGGGGTGGCCGAAGGGATGGGTGTGCAGGGCCGTGTCGCCAGCCCCTCCTTTATCATCATGCGCGCACATCCCGGCTCCATCCATCTTTTCCACGCCGACGCCTACCGGGTTACCACACCGGCAGAGTTCGAAGAGGCCGGCCTGTTTGACTGGGTTCAGGACGGGGCCGTGGTCATCGAATGGGCGGATCGGGTGGCCGAGCTGCTCCCCCCCGATGCGCTCATAGTCGAGTTTGAATATACAAACACTGGAAGACAAATCACCTTCCGGGCAACCACCGACCGCCAGGCGGAAATGCTGAAGGAACTGCCGTGATGCGACTGCTGGGAATCGAGACATCGGATATGCAAAGCAGCGTGGCCCTTTTCGAGGAGGGCTGCCTGCACGCCGAGGACATTTTCTACAGCCGGATGGTGTTGTGCGACCAGCTCGCACGGCGTATTGTGGCTGTTTTGGAGGGTGATTTTACCCTCGACGGCATCGCTGTTTCCATCGGTCCCGGAAGCTTCACAGGCCTGCGTATCGGCCTGACTACCGCCAAGGCCCTCGGACATTCCCTGGCGGTTCCCGTCGCCGGTGTGAACACCCAGCACATCCTCGCCGCCGGATGCGGGCCTGCTGTGGCACCGGTTGCGGTGATACAGCGGGCCAGGCGCGGATACGTCTATTGCGGGGTCTATTCGGTGCAGGGGCAGCAGGTCGAAGAGATCCGGCCCGTCGAGCTTTTGGATATTGCGGCCGCCGCCGGTGCCCTCGGTGATGTGCAAATCGCTGTCGGTTCCGGTGTTTCAAGCCTCGCAGACGAGGGTCTGCTGCCCGCTGATATTGAATCGGCGCCACCCTCACACGCAGTGCCCCGGGCTTCGGTGACCATCGGCCTCGCACAGTGGACGGAGGAATATCGCTTCGACGATGTCGCGGATTTGAAACCTGACTACATGCTGAAATCACAGGCCGAGCGCCATACGGGCATCTACGTGGACTGAAGCCGCACGGAGACGATTATCGGACAAAAGCTGCAGGTCAGAAAAGCGGACGTATCGGATTTGCCGGAGATCATGCGCATTGAGTGTGCGTCCTTCCCGACACCGTGGCACGAGGTCTCGATGCGTTCGGAGCTGCAGGCGTCCGATGACCGAAGGCTCTATCTCGCTGCAGAAATCGAAGGAGAGCTTGCGGGATACATCGGTGCCCATTTTTACGCCGATGAGGTGCATATCGGCACACTGGCGGTCGCACCCGGACACCGGCGCTGCGGGATCGGCGAACTGCTGCTGCTTCAGATGCTTAAGACCGCCATCAAGCGTGAGATATGCTACGCGACGCTGGAATACCGCGCCGACAATAAACCTGCACAGAAGCTTTATGAGAAAGCAGGATTCGAGAGCGTCCGCGTCCGCAAGGGCTACTACCGCGACACGGGCGAGGACGCCATCGTCGTGGCGATAGATGATCTGGACACCGAAGCAAGAAAGCAGGCCATCCAGCGCCTGTACGAGGAAGCGAAAGAGAGACAGCAGCATGACATATATGTCGAATGCTGAAAGCTCTGTGCTGGGGATCGAGACCTCCTGTGACGAGACGGCCGCGGCCGTTGTGCAGGGGCTTGTTATCCGCAGCTCCGTCGTGGCCTCGCAGGAGGAAATCCACGCGATGTTCGGGGGAGTGGTGCCGGAGGTGGCCTCCCGCAAGCACACGGAGACCATCGTCCGCGTGGTGCAGAGGGCTCTGGATGAGGCGGAGGTGACGTGGGAGGATATTGACGCCCTGGCGGTTACCAACGGCCCCGGGCTTATCGGTTCGCTCCTGGTGGGCGTCAGCGCCGCCAAGGCCTACCACATCACCACCGGGCTGCCGCTGTACGGTATCAATCATCTGCAGGCACACGTGGCCGCAAACTTCGCCCACGACCGTGAGAATGCGCTTCATCCCGACGATCTGCCCGCCATCATCCTCATCGCCTCGGGCGGACACAGCGACATCGTCTATATCGAAACCCCGACCGATTACCAGGTTTTGGGACAGACGGTTGACGATGCTGCGGGCGAGGCGTTTGACAAGGCAGCGCGTGTGCTGGATCTGGGTTATCCCGGGGGGCCGGCCATATCGCAGGCCGCCGAAGATGGCGACTCTGCGGCGTACGATTTCCCCCGCCCCACCGTTTCAGACACGCTCGATTTTTCTTTCAGCGGCTTGAAGACCGCCATGGTCCGGCAGGTGGAGGAGATCGGCAGCCCCGCCGCCGATACTCCAGCTGAGGATCCGGCCACGGTCGCGGATCTTGCCGCCAGCTTCCAGGCCGCGGTGGTGGATACTCTCGTTCGTAACGTCATGCGGGCGACCGAAGAAAGCGGCGTCAATCACCTGGCCATTGCAGGAGGTGTCGCCGCCAACAGACTCTTGCGCAAGCGGCTGCGGGAAACCTGCAACTCGACTGGCATCCAATTTCATGTCCCGCCCCCGGAGCTGTGCACCGATAATGCCGCCATGGTCGCCCTCGCCGGGACCTTCCAGCACGGGACCCGCGAGCCCGAAAACCTGTCTCTGGGCGTTTTTTCGGCCATGCCGGGGAAATGACGTCACTGTGGAAAACTGTGGAAAACCCTGTGGATTAGCAGGGGAACCATAGAAACCCTGTGGATAAGCTATCCACATGACCCACAATTGTGGAAAACTGGAGCCTGATTGCCATGACCCAAAACACGCCCACCGAGCCGGTATTTGCCTCAGTACTGATGGATTATCTGCATGGTCGCGCCCGAACGCTCTATGAAGCAAATAAGCGGCGTAGGAGCGAAATCACCACACCACAGGAGTGGCAGAAGGAGGCCGCCCGCCTGCATGAAGTCTTTCTACAGGCGCTGGGTGGACTGCCTGGAAGAACGCCACTGAAGCCCCGGGTGACAGGTACCATTGACCGCGGACCCTATGTCATCGAAAACGTGATCATTGACAGCCGCCCCGACTTCCCGGTGACATGCAGCATCTATCTTCCGCAAGACCTTGATACACCCGCTCCGGGCATCCTCATCCCGTGCGGCCACTCGGCGAATGGGAGAATGTCCAAAGCATACCAGTCGGTGGCCATCGAGCTGGCGCTCAACGGATTCGTCGCGCTCGGATATGATCCGGTTAGCCAGGGCGAGCGCGTTCAGTATTACGATGAGGCTCTCGGAGAATCTCGCGTCGGCCCCTGCACCGTCGAGCACAGCCAGATTGACAACCAGTGCGCGCTCATTGGCTCAAACGTGGCAAAATATCGAATCTGGGACGGGATGCGCTGTATTGATTACCTGCAATCCCGCCCGGAGGTCAGTAAAGCCGACATCGGCTGCACGGGCTGCTCCGGAGGGGGAACGCTGACGACCTACCTGACGGCGCTGGACCGGCGCATCCAGGTTTCGGTCCCCGTCTGCTATGTCACCACCCTGGAGGCCCGGCAGGACAGCGATATGGTGGCCGATGGCGAGCAGAATATCGCCGGCCAGCTCGCTGACGGCCTCGATCACGCGGAGATGCTGGCGATGGCCGCGCCCTGCGCGATCCAGATCGGTGCCGCCGAGGAGGACTTCTTCCCGATCGAGGGCACTCGCGAGGCCGCCGATTTCTGCCAGGAAATCTACGACCTTCTCGACGCCGGTGACCGTTTCGACCTTTTCGTCGGGCCCGGTACTCATGGATACAGCGAGCAGATCCGCCACTCCGCCGTGGAGTGGTTTGGCCGCTGGTTTGACACGGAGGTTGACCATCCGGATGTTGGTGAATATCTTCTCCCCGATGAGGAGCTCTGGTGCACCCAATCCGGCCAGGTGGTCACCTCCATGGATTGCTGCCGCGCGTGCGACCTGACCGTGGAGGATTACGATGCTGCGGACGTGGCACACAACACTGCCATAGATCCTGACGACATCGCCGCCCACGTCCTGAATGTGCTTGAAATGGATGATGCCAAGGCACTGGTATCGGCGGAGCCGCTGGATGCGGAAACGCTCGGCGTACCACACCGCGACGGCGTCGAACACTACCGTCTCTTCAGCGATGAGAACCTGTTCTCCGTGCTGTCGGTTGCAGGGGGCAATACAGAGGCCATCACTTTGCAGATCGACCCGGATGCCGACCACGGCTCATTTGCGCCCGATACGCCCAGCGCCCTGCTGTCGGTGTGTGGCACCGGACCCGGCGACCACACCAATCGCGGTGAGCGCACCTACCAGGAGGGCTCTGACGCGACCAGGCGCACGCTCGGGCGCGAGGCCTTCGCCGCCTACTTCGCCCGCATTATGGGGTTTCCGCTGCTGAAGCTGCGCGTGCAAGATGTGCTTGCGGCCGTGGAGTTTGTGCGGGATGAACTGGGCTATGAGTCTATTGCGATCGACGCCAGCGGCCGCGCGGGCATCTGGGCCCTTCATGCGGCGGTGCTGCGTGACGGCATTGACGCCCTGACCGTGCGCGATTGCCTGTGGTCGTACGAGGAAATGATGCGGGAGCCCGAATACTCTCTGCCGCACCTCGCCGACATTCCCCGCGAGGTGCTGCTGCATTACGATCTCCCGCAGCTTTGTGCGGCCCTCGCCCCGGTGCCGCTGACGGTTGTCAATCCGCTGGATGCGTGTGGCGAACCCCTGGAAATGAGTGGTGGCGATGACGCCGAGATGATCCAGAAAGCCTATGACGCCAGAGGAGGGACCTTCGAGCTGCCGTGAGAAGCCGCGCGATTCCACGACCACCTCGCGGCCGCAGATATGATTGAGTGGGACGTTATCCGGTCAGATATCATCATCGGCACACACCCGCAGGATGCCTCGGATATTGACACGATCGCCGGGGAGACCGGAGCGACGGCGGTTCTTAATGTCCAGCATCCGGAGGGCATTGAAGCGATGGATGTTCCGCTTGAGCAGATCAGGCGCCGCGCCCGGGCCAACCGCCTGAAATACGTCCATTCCCCGATGCGCGATTTCGATCCGCAGAATCAGCGCGAGACTCTGCCCGATGCCATCCGCGCCCTGAGCGGTCTCCTGCAGCAGGATCACAGCGCCTATGTGCATTGCACCGCCGGTGTAAACCGCAGCCCACTGGTGGTACTGGGATACCTGGTCTTCGTGGAGGGAATGAAAAAGGGACAGGCCCTGAATCTGATTCTCAACGCTCGCCCGCAGGCCCGGCCTTACATGGACGTCTTCGAGCAGGTGCAGCGGGATCTGCTACGACAGCACGAACAGGAAATACGTCGCCGCGCCTACCAACTCCATACCACCGGCGCCAATGAATATCCCGACGAGGACTGGCTCCAGGCGCAGAAGGACGTTTTGCGCGAAGTCCTCAGCCCGTAACTTGCTCCAGCTCCTCCAGCATTCCCTCCGGC